>CAVKTR010000003.1:0-75873 GCA_963659325.1 Dysosmobacter segnis | reverse complement strand
CAGAAACATTATACTGTTCCTTAATCCATTTCTTGATTTCTGCATAGGTCGCAGAACCCTTGAAACCTTTGAGATATTCATTGTCTTCTGGCTCATAATCAACGTGCATGTACTCAACGTTCTTATCGTTGACTATTTTCCTACCCAAAAGAACGCACGTCTCGACATGCACCGTTCCCGGGAACATATCCACACAGCAGATCCTCTCCACCACATATCCCTGCGCCTGCAAAATCTCCAGATCCCGCTGCAGACTGGTCGGCTTACATGAAATATAAATCATCCGATCCACTCCGTAACGAATAATTTTTTCCAGTGCTTTCGGATGGATACCTTCGCGCGGTGGATCCAACACAATGAAATCCGGTTTTTCCTCAATGGAATCCAGCACTTTCAAAACATCTCCAGCAATAAAATCACAGTTATCCAGCTGATTTAACTTTGCATTTTCTTTCGCAGCTTCCACAGCCTCTTCCACGATTTCCACACCGATCACATGCTTTGCTGCCGGAGCCAGGATCTGCGCGATCGTTCCAGTTCCACTGTACAAATCGTAAACGGTCTTGTCCGCTTTTTCATCCAGACTGTCCCCAATATACTCACGAGCAGTCTGATACAGCACTTCTGCTCCCAGAGAATTTGTCTGGAAAAAAGAGAACGGAGAAATCCGGAACTTCAGCCCCAGCAATTCCTCATAAAAATAGTCTTGACCATATAAAATTTCCGTTCCTTCGTTTTTTACCGCATCAGCAACACTGTCATTTTTTGTATGCAGGATACCTGCAATACTTCCATCCAGTTCCAGTGCCAGAAGCTGTTCTTTCCAGCCATCTAAAAGTGCTGTTTCATCCACACTGCTCTCCCCTGCACAAATTTCCTGTGTGGTTGTGATCAGGTCGATCAGGATTTCCTCTGTCTTTACTGCTTTTCTCACCAGCAGATGACGCAGATAGCCTTCATGACGCATGCGATGATAAAACGGAATGTTTTTCTCTCTGAAATATTCCACAGTTACTCCAAGGATTTTGCGGTAATCATCATCCACGATCTGACATTCATCTACTGTCACGATATCATAAAAACTGCCACGTTTGTGCATTCCAAGTGCCAGCGGTCCATCTTTCACCTCATCACCAAAGGTATACTCCATTTTGTTGCGGTATCCAAACTGCCGTGGACTTCTTCGGATGCCCTCAAAAATATCCTCCGCATTCGGTACAACCGCTTTCATTAATTCCAGTACCTGTCCGGCCTTCAGGTTTAACTGCTCTTCATATGGTAATGTCTGGTAATTGCATCCACCACAGACACCGTAATGCGGGCAGTTTGCTTCTGCCTGCTCCAGTTCTGATTTTTCCAAAATTTCTAATAAACGTCCTTCTGCTTTCCCTTTGCGTTTCTTGTTTATCACAAAAGAAACTTTCTGCCCCGGAATGGTATTTTTTACGGTTACTTCATTATCTTCTACTTTTACGATTCCCTTATTCGGAAATTTTACTTTTTCCACAATGCCTTCGCACATCTGTCCTTTTTTCAAATCTTTTCCCTCACATTTTTCTGTTTTTCATATGCCAACTTCATAGCCATCTCATCTCGATTACGCTACGCTTCATCTCGATGTGGCTTCTCGCCAAATAGATTTTCAGTTAAAAGTTCTCATTCATGCAAGCATGATTCGCACTTTTCCTGTAAATCTGTCTGGCTCTGAAGTTAGGCAAAAAACGCCCACTCGCATATGTGAGTGGGCGTTCCAATACGAATCAATATCCTCAAACTTAACTCTTACGACTTAGGCTTCCTCTTCGTATTCATCATCCTCGTCATCGAAGAAATCATCTTCGAACTCGTCTTCGAATTCATCTTCAAAATCATCCATGTAATCAGGAGCAAAGAATTTGTAAATATAATGTGCTGCAACAACGACAGCTGCTACTGCTCCGATGATGGCAAGAATCCAGAGTAATTTTGTCTTTCTTTCCTCATCGATCTTTTTGGAAAATAACTCGTTTAATTTTGCAATACTGATTAAATCATTGTTCATGTCATTCACTCCTTCTAATACATTAATGATGCTTACCCACGGCAGTCCCTGTCAAACACAGCCTGCATCTGACAATTTCGTTTTACACCTTACTGCCTGTTGTTACGTTGTATTCTATCATATCTTCTGTAATTTTGCAAACGATGCGAACATTTTCTTTGTGCCAACATTGTCAAAATTTACAGTCACTTCATAGTCTCTTCCACCGGACACGATCTGTGTCACCACGCCCTCTCCGAACTTACTGTGGCGCACCCGGTCTCCTTCGGAATAAGACAGCGTTCCAAGGTTTGCTCCGCCGCCAAACTGCCGCGTTTTCTTCTGTTCGAAACTGTAAGATTTATAATAATCCACTCCACCCGCTGATTTTGCGGATGCTCCGCCGCTTCCATACGGTTTTCTGGCAAAATTTTGTTTCACCGCGCCAAAATCTTTGATTGGATCTTCTTTGCGTGGGCGGTCCTCCCTCACCTGTCCGTTTAACAGACTCTTTGGAATCTCTTTGACAAAACGGGACACTTTGTGATACTGTGTCTCGCCTCTGGTCATACGCATCCGGGCACTGGTCAGGGTCAGATGCTCTCTGGCTCTCGTAATTCCAACGTAGCACAGGCGGCGCTCCTCCTCCACTTCCGTCGGATCATCCGAAGTGATTGTCATATAACTTGGAAACAGTCCATCTTCCATCCCCGCCAGATACACATTCGGGAATTCCAGACCTTTTGCGCTGTGCAGTGTCATCAGCACCACATAATCACTTTTTTCTTCCAGGCTGTCAATATCCGCGATCAGGGCAACTTCCTCCAGAAATCCACTCAGCATCGGATGTTCCTCGTTTTCCTCATAAGCTACGATCTTGCTGATCAACTCGTCAATATTTTCAATACGGGCTCTGGCTTCATCGGTGCCTTCCGCATCCAGCTCTGCCACATATCCGGTATCTTCTATAATCTCATCCATCAACTGCTCCAGACTGATATACGGCAGTTTGCTGCGCAATGTCTGGATAAAAGTGACAAAAGGACGGATTTTGGTCGCCGTGGCCTTGCTCAGGGTCGGAATCTCTTCCGCCTGCTTCAAAGCCGCATAAAAGCTCATGCCGTTTTCATCCGCATAATCCTGCACCTTGGCAATGGTCGTTGCACCGATGCCACGTTTTGGCACGTTGATGATTCGCTTCACCGCCAGATCATCCTGCGCATTATCAATGGTTTTCAGATAACTCAGCAGATCCTTGATCTCTTTTCTGGCATAGAAGTTTACGCCTCCCACGATCTTGTACGGAATATTTTCCCGGACAAAACGCTCCTCCAAAAGTCGGGACTGGGCATTGGTACGATATAGCACTGCGCTGTCTCCATAGGAAAAAATACCTTTCCGCACAAAGGAATTAATGCTGTGTGCAATGTATTCCGCCTCATCGTAAGCCGTATCAAAATCCCTGCAGTCAATTTTGTCCCCGGCCGCTTGCTGCGTCCAGAGTGCTTTGGATTTTCTACCAACATTATTTTTGATCACCGCATTGGCCGCATCCAGAATATTCTGTGTGGAACGGTAGTTTTCCTCCAGTTTGACGACTTTCGCATCCGGAAAATACTGCTCAAAATTCAAAATATTGTGAATATTGGCACCACGGAATTTGTAAATCGACTGATCATCATCACCTACCACACAAAGGTTACGGTATTTGGATGCCAGCAGACGCACCAGCTCAAACTGCGCCGTATTTGTATCCTGATACTCGTCCACCATAATATAACGCAGACGCTCCTGATAAGAATCCAATACCTCCGGATCATTTTTAAATAATTCCACACATTTCATGATCAGATCATCGAAATCCAGCGCATTGTTTTTCTTTAAGGTCTGCTGATATTCCCGGTAAACCTGCGCCTGCTTCTGCTTTGCGTAGTCTCCTGCTGCCCGTAATGTAAACTCTTCCGGCGAGATCAGCTCATTTTTTGCATTAGAGATCACATTCAGCAACGCCCGCTCCTTTGTCTGCTTCGTGTCGATCTGCAGCCGCTTACACACTTCCTTCATCACCGTTTTCTGATCATCCGAATCATAAATTGTAAAACGGTTGTCATATCCGAGACGGTCGATGTATCGGCGCAGAATCCGCACACAGCTGGAGTGAAAGGTCGATACCCAGATACTCTCTGAACCGAATCCCACCAGGTTATCAATACGCTCCCGCATCTCTGCCGCCGCCTTATTTGTAAAGGTGATCGCCATGATGTGGTACGGATTCACCCCTTTTTCCTCTATCAGATAAGCAGTTCTGTGCGTCAGAACCCTCGTTTTTCCGGAACCGGCCCCCGCCAGTACCAGCACCGGTCCTTCCGTCTGAAAAACCGCTTCCTGCTGCTGTGTATTCAGCAAATCGTATCTGCCCATATTGCCTCCATCTGTCTTTCGTTTTTCTCTCATATTTATCGAACATATTTTCTAATCTTGTGCTATCATATCACAGGAAACATAACTGCGTCAACAGGTCCTCGGAACCGCTCGAAATATTTCTGTTCTGACCTCTTTTTCCACGTTTTTCTCATTTCCTCTACTATAACAAAATCTGACATCCTCCTCTTAATTCCATCTCATTTTATATGCGTTTTATCCATATCCTTGATTCTAATTATCCATATCTTTCTCCTGTTTTTCCATGTATCATTAACTTATCGAAACAAACAAAATCACTATTTTCAAACAAATTCAGGAGGATATTTACAATGGCAAAAGTACTTGCGCTTTCCTTTGGACGAAAGATGTCCAACACCGACGTAATGTTAAAAGAAGTGCTGAAAAAATGCGAAGAAGCCGGTCACGAGATTAAATTTATGAGACCGGATGACCTTGAGATCAAACCATGTATCGGATGCTGCGGCTGTGTCGTAGGAATCATGTCCGGCAGAACAAACGGAACCTGCGTGTTCAAAGATGATTTTCATCTGGTAGAGGATGCTTATTATGACGCGGATGCTGTCATCATCGGATCTCCGGTATATGAGACATCTCCAAGCGGTACCTTCAAAACATTCTGCGACCGTTTCGGCCCATCCCACGATCTGGCTTTCTTGACCGAGGCAAAAAAAGACCGTATTGCACAGGGCAATGATCTCCTTCCGGACGAAAGAGTATTCAAACCGCGTGTAGGTGCACTGGTTGGTGTCGGCGGAGCAATGACCGAAAACTGGACCATTATGACCATTCCGATCATGTATGAATCCATGATGTCCGCAGGTGTAGACGTCATCGATACACATGTATACTACGGTGCTATGGCAGTAGATCACGTTCTCGGAGTTCCGGAACAGATGGAGCGTATGGACGAAATGGCACAGCACATCATTGACGCACTGGCTGCAAAAACAGACGAAAAGCGTACAAAATGGCGCGGAGCTTCCAATTATGCCTGTCCGGTCTGCCACCAGAGCATGGTTCGCGTTACCCCGGGCACCGATCTGGTAGAATGCGCGATCTGCGGTATCAACGGAAAAATTGAGATGGTAGACGGAAAAGCTACTTATACCTTCTCCGAAGAAGAACAGCTTCGTTCTAGAATGAACTATGGTGGAAAATTAGAGCACAGAAATGAGATTGCACATGGTGCAATGACACAGAAACATACAGAAAATCTGGCTGAATTGAAGAAACCGTATCTGCATATCGGCGAGTAAATCTTGTTTCGGGTGGCTTAAAAATTTACTATTTTAGATTTTGATAAGACCTCCTGTAATTTTGTCTCGGTCGCTAACAATCGCTTCCCAAGAAAAAATTACAGGAGGTCTTAATTTACTCCGTGAAATTTGTAAATTTTTGCGCCACCCTGCACTTCGTGCCACATGCACATCTACGCTTATGATAAAATCAGTATTATGCTGTGCATGTAACATAGTTTTTATTATATACATGCCACAACGTAAGGATAAGCAGTTTGGTTTTCCTCACCGTTTTTCAATACTTTTTCGCAATTTTAACATTTTTCTATTTTTTTTGATGATTTCCTTAGACGGATCTATAAGTGCCTGTGTAATAATTCTTTTTGCATCTTCACCGGAAAGTGTTGGTGTTGACTGAATTGGTTTTACATGTACTTCCAAAACATCATCCTCCTCTAGATCACTATTATATTACCTAAGATATTTTTATAATGCAGTCGAAAATTCATTATAATACTCTACTGCTTCCTGTTCAGACAAACTCAATTTTTCTTTCACTTTTTTTATAATATCGCCTGATGGAACTCCAAATTCTATACACGTTGTTATAATGCCTTTTGCCTCGCCAGATTTTTTTCCGGCATCCATACACTGCTGTTCTAATTCTTCCAATGCTCTACACATATTTACTTTTTCTCCTTTCTCTTCAGCTTCTAATGCTTGCTTTATTATCCTCTGTGAATTTGTAATCGCTCCGACTGCCAGTAACATTTCCTGTTCCAATTTTTGATGTTCATAAACATCATAAAGCTTATCATACTCTCTGTCATAAATCATTCGGCTTATCTCAAATAACATTTGTACATCCTTATTGTGAAATTTTAAAGTTCCACTTTTCTTTACTTCAAGCAAATGCATTTCGTAATCAAATACCGCCGATTCCAATCCATCCGGGATTTCCAACATGTCTTTTAACGACAAAGGTCCATCCCAATCATCATCGCCATAGTATACGCATATGCTGATCATCGGATGTAATCTGTCTGTTTTCTTAAACTTTGATAAAAACTCATCTACTGTCTCAAAGTCATTTTCTTTCTTATTTTTCGTTTCAATTTCTTTACACTCTTTGAAGTAAGAAAGCGCATCTCCAATCATATGGCGCAATGGCATCGCATAATGGATTTTCTGTTGATTCTCTATACCTAAAATTGCAAAATCTATACCATATGCGGTCTTCTTCACTACATCAAATACCCTTGTTACGGTATCTACATGCGGTCCAATCTTCACAACAGACGATTTATCTGTTCCTGCATCCTTCAAGTTTTCTGCACTTAAAACTTGTTTTCCTTCAAACAAAGCTGCATTAAATAAATCTGCAAATCTCTCGTTATTTTTCCAGAAATCTTTTAAAATCACATCTGGTCTTACATTATTTCTTTTTTTCGTTTTTGTTTCCCCCTTCTCATTTTTCACGACAATGAATAAAAAAGAGAAAACTATCTATTTCCTGATTTCTGTGTTTCTATGCGAAAACAATTTTTCCGCATTCTCCTTTTTATCGTCCTGTCATTTTGTTGTTCTTCATTTGGAAAATGCTCGAAAAAACTGAGCTTCCGAAATCCAGAAACCTTTTGGTTAATATAAAGAAAATTTATGCAATCGCAAGAACTGCTATTGCGTGACTTTAAAATAACATACTTTTATTTCTTTTGCAACTATTTTTTTATTTCTTTTTTCGGGTGGCTTAAAAATTTACTACTTTAGGTTTTGGTAAGACCTCCTGTAATTTTGTCTCGGTCGCTAACAATCGCTCCCCAAGAAAAAATTACAGGAAGTCTTAATTCAGTTCGTGATTTAGTAAATTTTTTGCGCCAACCTGCACTTCGTGCCACATGCACATTTACACTTACGACAAAATTAGTATTATGCTGTGCATGCAACCTAGAACTGTCCATTCGAATTATTGCATTCCATATTATCCACACGCATGGTGCAATCCCAGTGTTCTGCCAGTTTTCCATCTTCCAACCGGTACAGATCAAACACTTTTACAACCACGCCGCCATCCATTTTGCATTTAAAAAACATGCAGACTAGATCACCGTCTTCCAGACACTGGATCGTCTCTGTCTGCGGATGTCCTGCCAGGAATCCTTTCATAAATGCAAGAAATCCTTCTTTTCCATCTCCAACTTCCGGTGAATGCTGTTTGTAATCATCCAGCATCAGATCATCAATTTCTGACAGATCCCATGCATTAAATACACGCTCATAAAAATATTCTACTACTTCCTTATTTGTCCGTTTCATCATATACCTCCAATTTTTACATTTCACTTAACCCATTTTTCATAACTCAAGCATCCCAGATGAAATAAAAAACCATCTTTCTATAAAATGATACCTCATGCTCCTTAAATTCATTGCATGCTACACAGCGATTCAGTTAGAAACGCTCACCCTTGCAGAGTATTTATCTCAGGATACCTTTATCCAATTTGCATCTGAGGAAAAATCCCTCAGCTGCCAGTGAATAACATCCAATTTCCGTATCTTCAGGATCAGGCGCAGAAAATACTTCCGAATCTCCACCAGCTCATGATCTTCTCCCGCGATCAATGCCGCGAACTGGTCGAAATCCTCGTATAATTCACGCTGTGCGATCATAGCCAAACTGCGCTTCTCATAACCTCCATATGTATCTGAAAACACATCTTCAGACTCCATAAGCCGTTCCCGCAGCCGTTCTTCCCACGCACCACTCCATCCCTGCTCTTTCCAGAACTCCGATACTTCCGGGATACACATGCATTTCACACTGCTGTACATATATTTCAGTGATCTGATACATTCCACTGCCAGGACATTGCGCGGAACAAGCATGATTTTTTCTCCGTCAGGCAAATCATCCCCAATTGCTTTTGCCTGGGCCTGATAAAAAGTCATGCCACTCTGTTTGTATGCTGCCAGCCGTTTCTGAAAAGTCTTTTCATTTCGGATCAGAACATATGCAATAGCAAGCAGCCGTGCGTAAGAAACATCCACCGCCTCCAGCACAAGTACATCAATATCCTTCGCATTTGTGATCAGATTCGACGCACTGTAGCCATAGATTCCGATACTGGACAGACAGGTGTACGGCGGAAGTTCCAGAATCTGATCTACCCCGATCATCTTTGCCTTTTCCAGTCTGGATTCCATCGGTTCTGTGGCCGGCTGACCGTTCTGCAGATAATCTCCGCTCATAATGGCAACTACCTGATCTGCCCCGGAGACCTGTTTCACCTGGGCCAGACGCTGCTGCTCCGTCTCCAATCTATCAATAAAATCTGTAAAATACGCTGCTTTCATTACTGTACTTTCTCTCCAAAATCTTATTTTGTATGGCTTAAAATTTACTATCCAAGTCTTTATAAGAACTTCTGTATTTTGTCTCAGTCGCTACCAATCGCTCCTTGAGAAAAAATACAGAAGTTCTTAATCTACACGGTGAATTTAGTAAATTTTTGCGCCACACTGCACTGCGTGCCACACATTCGTGCACAAACTCAACACACCATACCACTATCTAAAAGGCTGGTTTTTCGTTCTAAATTTGCGCGTGCATCATAATGTTTCCATTTTTCATCACTTAAACTGCACGCGTGCCACAATGTAGGGTAATCGTGTGGTTTTCTACAACGCAAATTAAAGGGACTCTGGCTATTTTTTCTCAGCGAGCGATTGTTAGCCGCGGAGACAAAATAGCAGAGTTCCTTTTCATAACTTATATTAAAACCACACGATTACCCGAACCGTTTTTATTTACACAGAAGCATTCTTCTCTCGTTATCAACGCCAAACATATGAGCCATATTACCCATACCGCTTCCGTCAAATTCTTTCTCCAGTGCACCGTTGTAGTTCAGTACCCATCCGAACTGCAGGCTGACATCATGATATCCGATAGACAGTCCACCTTTCTTTTTGATGCGATATGTTAACGGTGTTCTGAACTGCCAGTATTTATGCAGATCAAACATCTCTTCTCTTGAATACTCAATTCCATCGTATACAAGAATAAGATCATCACGGTCAAACACTTCTCCGTCTACGGTTACATTACCGAAACGGCACTGTGTAAACCAGTATCCTTTATAGTATTTCGGAACGAATTTGAACTCGAATCCATCGATTTCTCCGTTCTCATCATATGTATTGTGAAAACCACGCTGCTGAATTGGCTGAAATTCTACCATAATCTTGTCCTCCTTCTCTTAGTATCCCAGAATGTTGCGAAGCATGATCTGGTGACGACGAACCTGATCCGGGATCTCTACCATTGCCTGAGCAAATTTATCCGGACCTTCCTCGGCATGGAAACGAATGCCGCCTTCATACTCGGAAAGCAGATCTCCGCTCCATCCGTTATCTACCATCAGTTTGATCACCTCCGGATATGGAATGGTCTCTTCCTCAAAGTTCTCATTCATGTAAGTGAATTTTGCATGGCATACGTAGCTGTATGGAAGGAAATCAACGATTTCTTCCGGTTTGGTAATATCATCAAAGTTCAACCATGACATATCTTCCATGCCTTTTGCAGCTTTGTACTGGAAGGTACCAAAATCGATATTGAATCCAAAGTGAGAAGTTTTGGTACGATGGATAAAATCAAGATATTCATCGCGGATATGCGGAGTATGAAGTGTAGTCGGAAGATGTACTTCATTCTGCATACGGACATCATATTTTTCAGCATACGGAAGTGCTTTTTCAATGTAATTCTGCCAGCCCGGTTCCGGATCACAGATTTCATTGGTACATGTAATCTTTGTACGGAGTGCTTTGAATCCAAGTAAATGAGCCAGACGGAAATCCTGTTTTAACTCCTCTACTACTTCATCATCGCTCATGCCTTTTCCACGGTGCAGATGGTTCTCTGCCCAGTGTCCCAGCTCAGATGGCTGCATTTTGTATTTATCGCATAATCCCCAGTAATGGTCAATCCATTCCGGTGAAGGATTCGGATAATTTGGAATATAACTTGTCAGAAATTCGAAACAGGATGCTCCTGTGTCAGCCATTTCCTCGAAAGCATCATCCAGTGTCATTGTTTTTCCAAGAAGGTTATGATAGCTGTATAAGCAGATACCTCTTCTCGGAGTTCCCTTTTCAATACTCATGATTATATGTCCTCCTTTTTATATATAAGTAACTTTACTTTTATCAGTACTCCCGAAACATTTGATTTTCTCTTTCGGACAATTTTATTATAGCAGTATGGTTCCTCTATTTCCATGTATAGTATTCTCAAAAAAATGGACAAAATTACGATTTTGCATTATAATAATCTTCAAACAGAAACAGGAGGGAAACTATGAATTTTCTAATTGCAAGCCAGAACAAAAAATTTTATAATTATCCATCTCACAGCCACGCATTCTGGGAAATGCTTCTGAATATCGAAGGCTCCGGAACCGCTGTAATTGACGGGGAAACCTACGATTTTCAGCCGGGTACTATTTTCTGTATCCGGCCCGGCACCATGCACAGTAAAAGTGCAGATGACGGTTTCGTGGATGGAAGCATTCTGCTCATGGATTTCTGTCTGGAATCCGATCCGGGAAACGTATTTTTATTCCAGGATGATGAACGAAATTCTTTTTATTCCCTGTTTCAGCTCGCACTTGATTATCCCCTTGATCCTTCCACGGATGTTTTTGCGGAACGTTTTCTGCGCTCTGTTCTGGATGCCATGCAGAATCTTCTGTGTCACTGGAAACATGTAAACTGCAAAAATCCGGAAGTGCTCCGTGTACAGAAGATCCTGTCTGACCATGTATCAGATCTTCATTTTGATCTGGACAAAGTGATCCACGAAACATCTTATTCACCAAATCACTTCCGAAAACTTTTTAAGGAACAGTGTAACCGCTCTCCTCTGCAATATTACAACATGATGAAAATTCAGCGGGCCAAGGAACTGCTCCTGCATCATAAGTCCATTCTTACGATTCAGCAGATCGCACACAACTGTGGGTTCGAAGATCCTTACTATTTTTCCCGGCTTTTCAAAAAGATTGCAGGCGTCAGCCCAATGCAGTATTACAAGCAAAGCCGTGAAAATATGTCGGAAACTTTCTCCCATGGACGATCCGCTGACGATCAGGGTTATGATTTATACCCGGTGGAATCCATCCGCTATTTTGAATTGTAACTTCGCAGTTTTTATTTTGTCTCTTCATCCAGCATATGATTTACCATATTTACGAAATGTCCAAGCTGTTCTACGCAGCTGACATCTGAGTAAAAATGATGTCCCTCAAATTCGCTGGCAATGTAACCTTTGTAACCGTTTTCCACCAGTGCATGGATCAGTGTCTCATATGGGATGCACGGATCATGCTCATCATTGTCGAGATAGTAGAATTTGCCGTGGATGTAGAAAATACAGTCCATCACATCTTTTAACTGCTCGACTCTTGCCGGGTGATTGAATTTGCCAAACATTTCTTCTGCATAATGTTTCTCAATGTCGGTATAATCACCGTTATTGACTTTCTCCATGTCACCACCTGCTGCATGAATCTTTACGATCTCATCCAGTTTTTCCGGACGGCAGCCAAATTCAACCGCCTGACGCAGGTAAAGAGCATGTGGCATTTCCTGGAAAATGGAAAAATCAGGTACGAAACCGAGATATCCTTTTCCCTCTCCCTTCATGATTTCAAAATACTCTTTCCATACATCCACGTCCGGATGATGCGGCCAGTGCATTTCAATGGTCAGCTTCATATCCAGCTCTTTGCAGTAAGGGATCATCTTACGGAAAATCTTCGGGGAGATCGCATGCTGGGTACGAACCATCGGGAATCCCGCCTTTTTCGCATAAACCAGATCGTTTAAGGTGCACTGAATGATCTCTTCCTCATTCATGTCACGGTCACTTCTTGTTCCCATATCGATGTAGGCAGACCAGCAAACCGGCTCCAGTTCATATTTTTCCAGTAATCCTTTCAGGTTATATAACCATTCATCGGAAGGAAACGGATAATCCGGAACCATCTGGGCTGCTACCAGCTCGATTCCTTTGTATCCCATATCGTGAACGGCTTTCAGGCATCCTTCCAGATCCAGTGTTCCGTGAATAAATTCCGTTGACAGGCTGTACAGAGACACGCCAATTTTAATATCTGTATTCATAATCGTAAATCTCCTTTTCTTTCCTATTGCTCAGCCATTAATGTCTCGGTGCGGTCACTGATCAGAGTCAGATACTGACCAAAATATCCGGTATACGGAACTCTGTGTTTCATGTATACACGAAGGGAATGTTCTCCTGGTGCGATTCCGCCAATCTGCTGTACACGGATCGTTGCCGGTTTCATTACATACCAGTACTCATGGTTCAGTTCCGGCAGATCTGAAATCGTAAATTCCTTTCCGTTCAGTCCAAAGGCGATGGTCTCCTTCGGGATCTCCTGTCCGTCCATCTCAAACTTCAGATCTTCAATACAGCTCAGATAGCATCCGCGGTAAGACGGATAACGGATCTCGAATGTATATCCTATTTTCTTTCCTGCTACAATCTCATTTCTGATCGGTTTCTCACAGATCAGGATCTCATTATATGCCACAAAATCCATTCTCTACATCTCCTTTTTTAACAAAAAACGGTGAAAAAACAGGCTTTTTTCCTGTTTTTGGGTACAAAAAAGACAGGTGCGCACAAAGCACCTGTCTTTTCAGGTTTACTTATGCCTCAAAGTCTACAGATTTTCTTGTCTTTGCAGACAATCTTGCTGCATCCATAACTTTTAACACACGTTTTACTTCCGGGATCTTAACCAGGAAGTCTTCTTCTCCACGGTATGCTTTGACATAGTTCTCAAAATACATACGGTGGGTTGTCTGAGCGATCTCGATATCTTTGCTCAGGATCAGGCCTTCGCGTGGCGGTCCGAAAGATCTTGTCGGGCCTGCTGCTGTCATAGTACGGCCATGGCCTGCGTTCTGCAGTAATCCTGCAGTATGTACGATCTTTCCTTCCGGATGGAAACCGTCCACATAAGCAGATCCTTTGTTTCCGCCCATGAACCAGTGACGCTCGAACCATTTATCTTCGTCTCTCAGGAAGTAAGTTCCAAGCTCTACTTCTGCGGTAATGCCATTTTCAAACATCAACAGAACTTTGAAGTAATCATCAACCTGCTCGTTGATGACGTTTCTTACATCTGCAAATACGGATGTGATCTTGCCCGGGATCATGTAAAGCATCTGATCGATCAGATGTACACCCCAGTCATACATCATACCGCCGCCCTGCTCCGGGTAAATATGCCAGTCATGCATATTTCCGTTATATCCGTACAGACCGGTCTGAACAGTGTAGATATCACCGAGTTCGTCTGAATCAAATACGTTTTTCATAGTGCGGTAATCCGGGTCAAATCTTCTCTGCTGATGAACCGTGAATTTCACGCCGTTGTCTGCAACTGCTTTCTCCATCTCCTCGAGATCCGGGATAGATAATGCAACCGGTTTCTCACAGATGATATTTTTCTTTGCTGCTGCTGCCATTTTTACCAGTTTCAGATGCTGGTTGTTATTTGCAGAAATGATAACAACGTCGATATCATCTCTTGCCAGAAGATCCGCTGCATCTGTATATTTTGCAACGCCTTCCGGTGCATCGTTCATCTGATCTGCTTCAATATCGCAGATAGCGATCACATCGATGCCGTCAAAATCGGATAATAAGGTCATGTGCTCATGTCCCATGAAACCAAATCCGATAATACCAAATCTAAGATCTGCCATGTTTGTTTCCTCCTAAATTACGAACTGTGTCATATATCTCTTGCTGAGTTTTAAGCTGTCCAGAACTTTCTCCTGGCTGCCCTCGAAATATTTATCCTCTACTTCGATGCAGGTATATCCATCATATCCGATGTCTGTTAAAGCAGATACATATTTGCCCCAGTCAACATCGCCGTAGCCCGGAAGCTTCGGAGACATGAAATCAAGCGGGTAACCCATGATTCCAACTTCCTGGAGTTTGTCCGGATAAATTTTGATATCTTTGTAATGTACATGGAAGATTTTATCTTTGAACTCATAAATCGGTTTGATGTAATCGATCATCTGCCATACGAAATGGGATGGATCGTAGTTGATACCGAAGTTATCACTTGGAAGGATTTCAAATACTTTCTTCCAGTTTGCCGGTGTGGTCATCAGGTTCTGTCCGCCTGGCCACTGATCCGGTCCGAACAGCATCGGGCAGTTCTCGATGGCAACTTTTACGCCCTGCTCCTCTGCCAGTTTGATGATCGGAGGCCATACCTCTTTCACGATCTCAAGGTTTTCCTCTACTGTTTTTGTCTGGTCACGACCGATGAAGCTTGTAACCATGTTGATTCCCAGTTTTGCACTTGCTTTGATCAGAGCCATCAGGTGATCGATAGAAGCCTGACGTTTCTCCAGATCCGGGTCAAGTGTATTCGGATAAAAGGCGAGAGAAGAAATCTCTACCTTCTTTTCTGCTGCATAATCCAGAATGTGTTTTGCGTACTCGTCATCCTCCAGTACGCGCTCTGCATCAATGTGGCTGACACCTGCATAACGACGCTCTGCTTTTCCCTGCGGCCAGCATGCAACTTCCACACACTCAAAGCCAAGGTCTGATGCGATATCCATCATTTCTTCGTAATTGCTCTGATCTAAAATGGCACTTACAAATCCTAATTTCATTGCATTTTCTCCTCTTCTATCTGATTATTTTATTTTTATACACGTTGTGGAAGTATTGAATCGCCCAACACTCCCACAACCATTTTTACCTTATTTTGTTTTATTTGTTCAAGATTACTTCTTTTCCTGTACGTGCGGATTCATAGATAGCATCCAAAATCTGTGTTACAACGAATGCCTGCTCCGGTTTTACAACTGGCTCTGTATCGTTGAGGATGCAGTTTAACCACTGCTCGCACTCGATGTCTTTCGGCTCGGAAGATCCGCCCTCGAAGAATGCGATTGTGCCGCCCTCAGACAGTTTCTGCTCAACCAGCTGTCCGTGGTATGTGCCGTTTACGATCAGGTCGTACTCACGGCCGTTGCTTGCGCCGCCGCCGGACATAGCTCCAACGATCTCAGCACCTGCTTTTGTACCACAGAGTGTGCAGGCTGCTTCTCTGGAATCTTTCATGTTGATTGCCCAGGAAGACTCAAGGAAGATGGTTGCGCCGTTCTCGAATTTGATAAATCCGAATGCGGAATCTTCTACTTCGTATGTCTCAGGATCCCATGCGCCGAACATGTTGCCCTGTGTAGCAAGCTCAGAATGACCAAGTTTCTCAAATACAGAACCCATAACGGATACTGGTTTGTAGTTGTCCATGCACCATAATGTGATGTCTAATGCATGTGTTCCGATATCGATCAGAGGACCGCCGCCCTGTTTTGATTTGTCCGGGAATACGCCCCATGTCGGAACGGCTCTTCTACGGATTGCATGCGCTTTTGCGAAATAGATATCACCGAACTCACCAGCTTCGCAGGCTTTGTGTAATGTCTGTGTATCTACACGGAAACGGTTCTGATATCCGATTGTGAATTTCTTGCCGGATTTTTTCCATGCGTCCATCATTTTCTGAGCGGACTCTGTATTGTGTGCCATAGGTTTCTCACACATTACATGTTTGCCAGCTGCAAATGCGTCGCATGTGATCGGGCAGTGAGCTACGTTTGGTGTCAGTACATGTACAACGTCAATCTCAGGATCTGCTAATAACTCCTTGTAATCTTCATATACTTTTGCGCCTTTTACACCATACTCAGCAGCTGCTTTTTCAGCTCTGTCTACTAAGATATCGCAGAAAGCCACCATATCAGCTTTGTCTGCCTGATTTTTCAGTGCCGGTAAATGTTTCTGATTTGCGATACCACCACAACCGATGATACCTACCTGTAATTTTCCGTTTTTCATTGTTTACTTTCCTCCATTTTCAACTGCTGTCTCTGCAGCATTCTCTTTCTGATTATGAGCACCTTCCTGACCGACATAAGCCATTCTCTTAGCCAGCTGGCTTGTCAGGCAGACTGCTCCGAGCAGTACAAGACCACGAACCAACTGAGTGACACCTGCATTCAGTCCACACAGAACCAGACCATTCTCTAACATAATAATGGTTGGAGCACCAAATAATAATTTGTATACTTTGGAACCTTCACCACCCTGTACCGGGATACCTGCGATGAACAGAGCCATCATAACTTTCATCTCGAAACCGGATCCCATAGTATTGTTTGTTCCACCAAGTCTTACTACCGTAAAAATACCTGCAACGGCTGCCAGAAGACCTGACATCACGAATGCCATGATTTTTATCCTGTCAACGTTTACGCCGGCATACTTCATGGCAACTTCGTTCTCACCGATACCTCTTACATAATTACCAAATCTGGTAAATCTCCAGATATAGACAATGACCAGAATGATAAGCACAAGAATAATTCCTTTTACCACCGGCTTGTCCAGTACATACAGATTATCCGGCAGATAATATGCTTTATTACTTAATACCAGGTTAACGATCGCACGCCATGCCATCATCAAAGCAAGGGATGCCATAAAGGAATTTACTTTTCTCTTTGCATTTACATATCCCAGCAACAGACCGGAACCGATACCGATCAGGATGGAGATGATGATAAATACGAAAGAGTTGCCGGATGCCTGTGCACCCATTAATCCAAAACATCCTGCCAGTGCTACAACTACACCGGTACTGATATCAGTACCACCCATAGCTGCTACGAACAGCATTCCGAGACCTGCAAGGATGGTTGCTACGGACTGGTTAAAAATATTTAAGATGTTTCTAGAATTCAACAGTGTACCGCCGGTAGCGACACTGAAAATGACAAGGATCAGTACAAAAATGATGATCGGAAGCCATGTGTTAATATCAAAACGCATTTTTTTAGTTTTCATTACAGCATTACCTCCATCATTTTTTCTTCAGTAAAATCACAGTTTCTGGAAAGCATTGCAGCAAATTTATGATCTTTCATAACCATGATACGGTCAGACATACCCATTGCTTCCTGAAGCTCATCAGAAATCATGATGATGGCCTTTCCTTCTGCTTTTGCTTTCTTCAAAACACTGTAGATATATGCTTTTACACCGATATCTACACCACGGGTCGGGCAGTCAAGGATAATGTAATCCAGATCTTTGACCAGCCAGCGGCTCAAGTTTACTTTCTGTTTATTACCACCGCTTAGACGGCGGACAATGTGATTCAGACCGGAAGATTTAATTTCAAAAGCCCGGGATGCCTTCTCAGCCAGTGCTTTTGTCTTCTTCGGGCTTAAGAATCCCATCGGACCGGACAATTCAACCAGAGACGGAATGATCAGGTTTGCACCAATTCCCGCATCCAGCATCAGTCCATTTGCATCACGGTCTTTGGAAAGGTAAGCACCTTTTGTTTTTACCAGATCGCCTGGATGTTTTAATTCTGTTCCGCTTGTTTTTACACGCACAGCACCTTCGTGATGTTCCAGTCCATAAATTGCACTTCCGAGTTCATGGATACCAGCATCGGAAAGTCCACAGACACCAAGGATCTCTCCTTTATGTACATCAAAAGATATATGTTCACATTTTCCTTCAATGGTCAAATCTCTTACTTCCAGAACGACTTCGTCATCATACTGTTCTTCCTGATCGTCACGGTAGTAATCACCAGAAACCTCTCGGCCGATCATCTGACGTTTCAGTTCATCCATCGTAAAATCTTTTGCTCCCTTGCACTCTACGATGACACCATCACGAAGTACTGCGATCTGGTCACAGATCTCAACCATTTCCTCCAGGTCATGGGTAACCATCAGAATGGTTCTGCCCTGGGATTTAAACTGCTCAATAAATTTGTACAGTACCTGACGGTTATCCTGGGATAACGCCTGGGAAATCTCATCCAGTACCAGGAAGTCCGGATCTGTGATCAGGGCTCTGGCCAGCTCCATGATCTTTCTCTGTTCAATAGAAAGGGTACCAGCCGGTACATTCAGTGGAACTTTCGGAAGATTCCATTTTTCAAATACTGCATCAGCATCACGGTGCATTGCTGCCAGATCAACCGCAATACCTTTTTTATATTTATCCATCTTGCCGAGGAACATATTTACGATACCCGGCAGATTTCCTACTACTCCAAGTTCCTGTACAACCATGGCAATGCCATGTGCTGCCGCGTCACTCGGAGAGTGTGGATCATATTCTTCACCATTTTTATAAAACTTACCTGAATCTTTACTCTGCATTCCACATACCATGGAAGCCAGTGTGGATTTGCCTGAACCATTCTCACCTGCAAGGCCAAGAAGAATGCCTTTCTCCAGAACCAGGTTAATATCTTTGTTTGCCAGGGTCGGTCCAAAGCTTTTGCTGACACCTTCGATACGTAACATCTCTTCTGCCATTACTTCATAACCCCCTTATATCCCAAAGATGAGAGGATACCACATACAAGCACTACCATACCAAGACAGATATCCTGGCCTGTACCTGATGGCACACCTACCAAAGTCAATACATTAAACAATCCGGCTACGATAAATGCTCCGACCACACATCCGACTGCATCGTTAAAGATACGTGAGAAAGAACCTGCGATCAGGATAACAGCCAGTGATTTAAAGATACCACTCAAGGATCCCATACCTGCGGATGTTGTAAAACGTCCGGTATAAGAAAGCTGTGTGATGACTCCGATGGAGATGATCACAGCTCCTACTGCTGCAGAAAGCATAATTGTTTTCACTCTGTTGATACCCATCGCCTCTGCAACTTCTCCGCCGCCACCAATAGCGCGAAGGTTAAAACCAAGTTTTGTACGATTAAAAATAAACCATGCAACTGCAAATACCGCAATTGCGATAATAAAGATCGTCGGGAATTTTCCCAGTGCCTGACAGTGTTTCAGATATACAACTGCCGCGCCGGCTGTCTTTGCGCGGTTTCCAACATAAATGGTTGCGATTGCCTCAAATACCAATGCAGCACCAAGTCCTGCTACCCAGGATGGGATTCCTAA
The DNA here is from genome assembly GCA_963659325.1 of Dysosmobacter segnis. Classification (GTDB taxonomy): domain Bacteria; phylum Bacillota; class Clostridia; order Lachnospirales; family Lachnospiraceae; genus Eubacterium_I. Next base: position 56,074 of record CAVKTR010000003.1, on the reverse strand, counting down.
GAATACGGAACAGGATGCACTCAGTAACTCACATACGATCATGGCCACAACAGCTCCGATGATCAGTCCTGCATACCCAAGTCCGAAATCCTCCACCAGTACTGCTGCCACGTTTCCTGCCAGGATTGCCTGTGCGCCTATAGATAAATCGATCATACCGCCCGTAAAAATAAACATCATTCCCAGTGCAAGGATCATTGGATAGGTAACCTGTGTCAGAAGTGTACGCAGGTTATTCGGAGCAAGCAATCTGCCACCTGTAAGAAAGTGGCAGATTACAAATGCTACGACAACAATCGCAATGACCAGTATCTGGGTTTGCAGACGTTTCTTTTTCGGATCGACACTTAAGTTTTTCATACTGGATTTTGACATAAATGCCTACTCCTTTCTGCAAACAGATTATTTAGCAGCGGCTGCTGCTCTCTCGTCTAATGAGTAATCACTGATTACTTTCATAAATGCGTCATAGTTGAAATCCGAGTTGTATTTTCCGTCCATAGCCTGGATCTCAGCTGCGGAATAGCATGGATTGTCAATAAATGTTTTCTTAAATGTGTCATATGTATCTGGTGTGATCTGGAATGGCATGATGTCATCTACAAATACCATGTTGCCATCAGCATCTTTTAATGGGGTTCCATCCAGGTAGTTCATCAAAGCTACCGTAGCCATTGTACCGGAAATCCAGTAGTCACCATTTACAAATTCAACTGCATTACTGTCATCGCACAGATACTCAAGTACTGCGGAATCAAGTCCGGATGTAAGAACTTTTGTATCCAGTCCCTGGTTTTTAATCGCATCTGCTGCACCGATACCATAATCAGAACCTGTACCATATACGAAATCAACGTCCGGATAAGCTACCAGAGCATTCTCTGTGTACGGCTGAATGTTATCCTGGGAGTCTGTATAAACAGTCTGCTCAATTTTACCGCCACCTTTTTCAAACTCTTCTGTAAAAGCTTCAATACGCGGTGTATCTGTCGGATCACCCTGTGCACCTGTGGAAATGATACACGTTTTATATCCCTGCTCTAATGCGTAATCAGCGATCAGTGTACCGTACTCAGCGTTTGCCGGTCCAACAGCGCCAGCAAAATACTCGCTTTCCTGTAATGTCTTGATAATATCCGGATCAGACGGAACTTTATCAGAAAATACATATGGAACCTTTGCTTTCTCACACATATCAATAACCGTCTTATACAGGTTATCAGCCGGAAGCCAGATTACCAATCCGTCACATCCTGCCGAAATCATGTTCTCAACGTCCTGTACGATCTTATCTACCTGGAAATCATCAGATGTAGACTGTGATTCACTTCCGAAGCACTGTACTACGTAGTCCTGATTGTTTGCCAGAGTTGTTAATGCATAAGAACCTGGTCCGTAATAGTTATAGCCAATTTTGTAAGTTTTGTCCGGAGTAAAGCCAGTATCTTCAACTTTTGTTTCCCCTACAGCTGTTGCATCGCTTTTCTCTCCTGCTGCGCTTCCATCATTGGAATCGTTGCTTGCTGCATTGCCGCATCCTGCAAGCATTGCACCTGACATTGCTGCTACTAAGCCTACGCTTACTAATCTTTTCCACATCTTCATTGTGAAATACCTCCTTTTTCTTTCGAGTTGGTTTCTTCCCCTCTCGGTACTTGTATTCTATCAAACCCCTTATTGTCCGACTATTTGAAAATTGTTTATTTTTTTCATTTTTTCCACACAAACTTGCCACATTTTGTTCACATTTTCATTTTGTTTCTGAAACAAGCAATATTTTATATGTTTTTCTTGCCTTTTTGTTGTTTTTTTCATTTATCTATTCCCTTTTTGTGCTATTTCTGCTATGTTTTGTTCATGAAACAAACAAATAACTATTAAATTTTATCCTACATAACTAGTTGTTTCTTGATTTTGTTTCATAATTACAGGCAAGAAGGATGTAATTTATTATGAATGGCAAAGTTACTATTTATGATATTGCGAAAACAGCCGGTGTTTCTCCGGCAACCGTTTCCCGCATGATTCATCAGCCAGGGATTGTTACCAAGAAAACCAGGGATAAGATATTGAAGGCTTTCGAGTTTCATGAAATTTCCCCGGAAGATCTTGGCACAAAAAAAAGAAGCACTTCTGCTTCTTCTATAAAAAAGACATCTCAGGAGTCTACAATATTAGTATGTATCCCGACCTGGAACAATCCGTTCTATGATGATATTCTGGGAGGCATCAAGGATTACCTTAGCCACGCTCACTGCCATATGGTAGTAACACTGGAAATTCCGGAACGCAGCACGATTTCTTCTTTTTTGAATTACTGTGCAAGCCTTCAGATTTCCGGCATTATTGTTATGTATGCCCTGTCTGAGGATGTCCTGCGTCAGCTGAATGCAGCGTATCCTGTTGTGCAGTGCAGTGAGTACAATCCGTTTTTGAAAAATATACCTTATGTTTCGATAGATGATTATTCCATTACCAAGATAGCTATCGCACATCTGATCAACGAAGGATGTAAAAATATTGCATTCTTCTCCTCCTCATATGATTATCGTCATGTGCAGAGCCGCTATCGGGCCTATCGTTCGATGCTCACCGGCAATGGGCTGGCTGTCCGGCCGGAATATGTCGTACAGGTTGCGGATTTTTCCTACAACCGTATTCTGGCCGCTGCAAATCATTTTTTCCAACTGGCAGATCCGCCTGATGCGATTTTCGCTACCTCAGACAAACATGCCCACGCTGTGATCAAAGCCGGACAGGCACTGGGATTTCGGATTCCGGAGGACATCAAAGTATTTGGTTTTGACAATACCATGTACGCGTCCCTCTCCACTCCGACCATCTCTACCATCAGCCAGCCCCGGCGTGAACTTGGAATGCAGAGTGCGAAGCTTCTGCTCTCGCTGATCCGCAATCCATATGAGCAGGTCAAACCGATCCTGCTTCCAAGCAAGTTAGTAATACAGGAATCTACCTGATTTCTGTATTCTATATAAATTAAACTCCTCATGAAAATGAAAGACCCGAGAAACATGTTCTCCGGTCTTTCGTTTTTTAATTCAGAGCCCATTCGCAAAAAAGCTCGCATTGCGAGCGATACTTCTTGAACTTAGTTCAAGAAGACCTTTTGCTCATGATTGGCTTCTCGCCAAAGAAATTTCCAGCAATATGCTCGCTCATGCCAGCATGAATCGCATATCACTGAAAATTGCCTTGGCTCTGAATTATTCTTCCATATATCGAAATGCATGGATCAGCTGAATCTCCTGTGCTTCCAGTTTTACAGAAAAACGCAGTACCTGATCGGTCACCACCTGCTCCGCAATGGTAATATGCGGTCGGGACATATGATCGATATATTCCACATCCGCCTGGGTCAGAAACGCCACCTTACCCATGCGGATCCATTCATCCTGCACACCGCCATACTGGGAATTTACAACCCTGGTTTTGATATGGTATTTTCCGTTTTTTACACCGGTGATGGTGATATTCAACGTGAGCTGTGTCTCATTTTCATAAAAATGCGGGATGCTCTCGATCCTTACATCCATCTCATTTTGTACATAATACTGAATATCCAATGGTTTGTAGTTATGGCAGGCAATGACATAACTGCCAAACTCATTTCTGGTGATCATGGTATGCTCCGTCTTTTTCAGCAGATAATCTTCCAGACGGTTCATCATAAGGAAGGCCCAGTAAGCCGGTTTGCAGATTCCCTGATGGGTGATCAGACCACAGCGGCCATTCAGCAACATCGGAGCGTCATCGTCCTCCGCAAACTGATCTGTTCCAAACCAGTATCCCATCATGCCAAGTTCCTCATACATACTCATGATCTCTTTCATGACATAAGCACCTTTAAACCGGCTGTCATTCATTACATTGGAGTTAATTACCGTAAAGTTCCACTCACTGCAGATCAACGGCATCATCATGCCATACTGAAACATGATTTTCTTCCGATTTTCCACGTAGCTCATAATTTGAAAATCCTTGATGTGTTCCGGTTCCACTGTTTCTTCTTCTGTAATATGGTGCATGCGTCTCCACTCACGGCTCTCACTTTCCGACACATAGTTTCCTTGCTCATTAAGCATTACTTCCCGCAAAAGCGGCGCATAACAGTAAATGGACAGAAAGTCCGGCTGCACATTCCGTGTACTCCACACCTGAATAAAATGTTCAAAGGAGATGATGCCATAGGAACGATCGTAAGCACCGCCCACATGCGCCCGTGGAATCAGTTCCTTGATAGCCTGATAAGCCTGTTCAAAATATTCGATATATGTAGCCGGTTCTCCCTCCGGGAACCATCGGGGATCGCACCACAGCTCAAAATACCAGGTAGACAGCTCCTGACTGCTGTAACGGTTGATCAGATGCTTCATCAGACTTCGGATAAATGCCCCGTATTCCTCCGCCTCATCAAATAAAATATCACGTTCTTCGTGAAAAATATAATCTTCGTAGTTTCGCAGCAAAATAAACGGTTTAAATCCCAGTTCCAGATACGGTTTGATATGATTCTGGGTCAGAAAGTCCAGACAGATATCCAACCGGCTGAAATTGTAACGCCGTTCCTTATTTCCTGCGTTGATGTGCATACGCTTTTCATACAGATCCCAGATGCGGACATACTCAAATTTCAATGTTCTGCACAGAAAAAGCGTATGATCCTGAATCTCTTTCTGAAGCAGCAGATAGATTCCGCCGATATTGATCATCTTATTCCAGTTTTTTTCCAGAATGGAATAATCCGACGCATCCGCCTGAATCTGCTCCACTTCATCAAATTCCCGTCCCGGAATATGATTGTTTTTCTCAAAATAATCCAGCAGCTGAAACTCTGCCAGTGCCCGGTTTTCTTTCTCTGTGTTTTCCTGGATCTGTTCTGTCTGCTTCAGTTCCGCACGATACTGCTTCGGGCTCATTTGATATTTTTCCCGAAAAGCCTTATTAAAAGCCGTCAAATTCGGGAATCCACAGTCCATGGCGATCCAGGTCAGGGAATTGTCCGTCTGTTCCAGTTTTTTCGTTGCCTCTTCCAGGCGCACATCCGACAGATATTTAGCAAAATTAATACCAAGTTTTTTCTTGAAAAAACGGGAAATATACGGTGGCGACAGGAAAAAGTGATCCGCCAGATCTTCCAATTTTAATGCGGACTGATAGTTCATCCGGATATAACGGGTCATCTCCTGGATCAGGGATTCATCCTCCGTTCCTTCCATATCTTCCGCTGTCTGACTGCGCACAATGGAAAACGAAGAAATCAAAAGCTCCGCAATTTCATAATACAAACTGTTCAGTTTTAATAAAATTCTGCCGTTGTCACCTTTTTTTCCATAATAATACGTGATACATTTTTCCAGCAGATTACGCAGAACGGTGTGACGCTCCGAAGCTTCCTCCACGGAATTGCCCAGGAACTCCAGTTTGCTGATATCATAATAATCCGAAAGGATCCGGACATTTGCCCGGAAACGCATCACCAATGTACTTTTATCCATTTTTACCGCATACATCTGAAACGGATTCAAAATGAGGAAGTCTTTTTCCCCGAGTACCAGCGTGGTTCCCGCCATCTGCACAGCTACACTTCCATTCAGTACAAACAGGATCTGCAGATCCGCATCCGACACTTCTCCTTCTGCCGGAGTCAGTACATCAAAATCCATAAGCTGCTTTTCATCCATTGTCATTACCTCCCCAGGGGTTCTCTCTTCTGCCTCGCAGCTAAACTTTTACAATTAAGTTCTTTCATCCAAGCCTATTTGTATGTTCTTTTCAAAGTATAATTCCAAAAGCATTTCTCACACATACAGCTTCATCAAATTTTCTTAATGTAATTACAGATATTTCTTCTTCGTGTCCAAAATAGCGGCTTTCATTACCCGATATTCCTCTTCCATGAAAAGGTATTTCGGGATAGCTTCTCCGATGCGCTCCAGATCCAGATTGATCTTCTCACTGATCTTCTCGTCACTTTTCTTTCCAAGTCCCCACAGCATAGATGTATAATTCACATCTTTGGAGCAGGAAAAAATGTAAAGTCCTGTCAGCTGACACATTTCCTGATAGATCAGCTCCTCCGGGAACTCTGAGCCCTCATGCAGCTGTAATTTTTCCAGACATTTTTTCACTGCTTTTTTATTTTTCCGCTCTGAAAACATGGAATCCAGATTTTCTGCTGTAATACGCAGTTCGAGAAAATGTCCCAAAAACTGATCCGCATAAGTTCCCTTTTTATCCTGTTTATAACGAAGTGCAAATAATTTTTCCAAAAGTTCCAGTGTCTCGTCCACTTCCTGCGCTCTTCTGGCTTCCAAAATGGCTTTTCTGGCTTCCGGCTTAAATTCCGCAAAATAGTTTGCCGGCCACTCCCCCTGATTTACTTTTTCCTTCGGCACTAACGGTGTCCGTTCTTCCTGAAATAACATATGTGCTTTATTCTCCTTTTTCTCGATTCTCTCTGTTCATTCGGAATCTTTTTATTGCCTAATACCCACATGCATGTCTGATTCATTTTAAAATAAACTGCACGGTCTATTCGATAATGAACAAATTGCAAGATAGTTCTATTATAACTTTATCACGGTGAAAAGTACAAGTCCTTCTTGTCATTCGGTTTTCAATACTATATAATATCCTATAAATGTCACGACATATATTATGGGTTTACATTTTTATAACACATAGGTTCATATATTCATAAAGTTATATTTTTCATAACACACAGGATTACACATTCATAAGGTTATAGTATATATTCATAGGTTTACAAATTTGGAGGCGGTAACCATGACCATCAACACCAACGATTTACTCAACAGCATACTGGAAAGTCTGTCCCGCATCGACCACGTCAAACTGGAATCTCTGCCGGACATCAACCTGTACATGGATCAGGTTATGACTTTCATGGAACGGGAACTCTATCCGACCAAACGTCACGAGGAAGATCCGATTTTGACCAAAACCATGATCAATAATTATGTCAAAAACAATCTGCTTCCTCCGCCGGAAAAGAAAAAATATTCCAAAGAGCACATTCTGACTCTGGTATTTATCTACTATTTCAAGAGCGTTTTGAGTATCAGCGACATTCAGAGTGTCTTAAATCCGCTGACGGATGAATACTTTGGGAAAAAATCTTCTCCTACACTGGAAGAAATCTACGACGGCATCTTCCGTCTGGAAGCGCACCAGGTGGAGCGTTTGAAAGAGATCATTCAAGAAGAATATATCATTAGCGAATCCGCTTTTTCCGAACTGGAAAACTTAAGCGAAGATGAAGCCGATTTTCTGCAGAAATTTACATTTATCTGCCTGCTGAATTTTGATGTTTATACAAAAAAACTGCTGATTGAGAAGATCATAGATTCCATGAAAAAGCCTCAGCCGTCCAAAAACAGCAAGGCAAATAAAAAGAAACGGTCTTAAGTCTCCCTGCGATCAGGGGTTCTTTTGCCGTTTCTTTTTTGCATTTCTTTCTATCACTTTTTATACTTACAGGTTCATCCTGTTCTTCTCTCATTTTTTGCTTTCATCTGCATTTTTGCATCTTACTTGCTCACTTATTCTTTGCGTTCATCTGCAACCTACTTATTCAGCAGACTTACTGCTCTTCCTCTTTGCCTTGCATTCTGGCAAATACCATATCATATCCGTCATTTCCGTAATTCAAAGAACGGTTGACACGGCTGATAGTTGCAGTAGATGCTCCTGTCTTTTCTGCGATGTCCAGATACGTCTTCTGCTGACGCAGCATATGTGCTACTTCAAATCGCTGTGACAGTGAAAGGATTTCATTGATGGTACACACATCCTCAAAAAAAGTATAGCATTCTTCTTTATCTTTCAGGCACAGAATTGCCTCAAACAAATGATCTACAGCTTCGGTTCTGATTTTTTTGCTCATTCTATATACTCCTTCTGTTCTGATAAAAACCCATAGTTTTGTAATACATTTCTGTAACTGTTCCGAATTCACTCCTGCTTCGGCGACAATTTCTTCATGCAAAAGTTTAACATACTAAAGTTTTAAAGTAAAGAGGTATTTTATATGAGCTCTTCTGGCGTATCCATACGAACCATCTCTACATCTTCTTCCGTCATTTCCTTCTGCAGCGTCTTGATATACTGCTGTGGGCTGATGCCTTCCTGCTGACGGAACACCCGGCTGAAATACAATGCGTCAGAAAATCCACAACTGTAAGCAATCTCCTTCACCGTCCGGCTGTTTCCATACTGCTGAAATAATGACTTCGCCTGGCTGATCCGCAATGAATTAAAATAATTCACCGGTGACTGTCCCGTCATCTCTTTGAAAATTTTCCGAAAATATCCCATGGAATATCCGCTAGATCTAATGGCTCTGGATAATTCAAACTCCGAATTGGACACATTTTCGTTCATGAGTTCCACAACGCCCTCCAGGCGGATGTCCTTCTTTTTGCTCTGATTGTAATAAGAAACCAGTACCTGATACAGCAGATCTCCAAGCACACTTGTGATAGAGGCCTCCGTCTCTCCCTTCTGATTCGTCTCATCATACTGAAACTGCTCCACCAGATCAAAGATCCGTGAAATCGTCTGTTTATCATCATCCTCGAACTGCTTGACACCACTGCGGCCGATGTTTCGGAAATTTTTCAGAAATGCAGACCGGTCGATAAAACCGTCGTTTGATTTTTTCTGGTGCGGCGTGTAGGGTGGAATCACCAGAATCGTTCCCGGATGAAACTCAAATTCCTTTCCTTCCGCATAAAATGTGCCGTTTCCATGGGTATTTAGCAGAATCTCCCAATAACCGTGCTTGTGCTCCGGAAAGCTGTAATGCAATTTTTTTGACCTTCCAATCTCTATAATCTCCATACATATTCCCCATTTCAAACCAGATATCCAAACTCATTCCTGATACCTTTTTTTCTGCCAAAAATCCATACAAATTCCTGAAATCTTTTTCTATATATCCATTCTCAATATATCATTCTCTTATCATAGTCTTTTATTGTTTTTCTTTGTCAATCAATGTACAAAGTGCCTTTTTTCTTCTCTATAATAGCAAAAATAATGTGTTTTGTCCATATCATTGACTGCTATTGTCTATCGTTTCCAGCCCTCTTTTTTCGTATAATGAACTTAACAAAACAAGAGAAAACTTGAAAGAAAGGATGGTTTTTATTATGGGTATCAAATCAAGTGTAAGCTTATACAGTTTACAATATCAGTATTTACGCGGAAACATGGATCTTGACCAGATCGTTGGCTACGTTATGAGCCTTGGTGCTGACGGTATCGAGCTTCTTCCGGATCAGATGCTGAAAGGCACTCCGAATCCTACAGAAGAGACATACGCAACCTGGGATAAGATCATTGAAAAACATCATCCGGGACTTGCATGTGATGATATTTTCCTGAATACAAACTTATATGCAAACCGTACATTAACAAAACGTGAGTGTGTGGACCTGATCAAACAGGAGATCGTTATGGCACACCGCCTGGGATTCAAAGTAATCCGTCTCGTTTCCATGGTTCCTGCATGGATCCTTGAACCGTGTCTGGAAACAGCTGCAAAATACGATGTTTCCCTTTGTATCGAAATCCACGGTGGACTTGGTTTTGGTGTTCCAAAAACAGAAGAATTCCTTGAAGAAATGATCCGTCTGGACTCCCCGTACATCGGCATTGTTCCGGATACAAGTATTTTCTGCCGCAGACCGCCAAGAGTTGTAGATGAGTACTGCATGGATGTATACGGCACAAACCCGGATCTGGTAAAATACGTTAATGATGTATTTGCAAGTGGAAAGGATACATTCCATATCAGACTGAACAATAACGGACAGAATCCGGAGATGGACAAATATATCAAAGATCCTGCAAAAGATATGTTCTATGCTTCCAATGCTGACGGTTATGAGAACGTACCATTAAGCGTTATGGATCCGTTTGCAAAATATATCCAGCACTTCCACTTCAAACTGTATGAAATGACAGATGAGGGTGTTGAGTACTCCATGGATTATGAAGAAGTCATCAAATATCTGCATGAACATAACTACAACGGCTATGTTTCCACAGAGTATGAAGGAAACCGCTGGGTAAAACCGGATCACTATATTCCGGACAAAGAGCAGGTTGCAGCTCATCAGAAACTGATTCAGAATCTTATCAAGAAATACGAAGGTTAGGAGGAATTCGGACATGTTTGATAATAATGTATTTATACCAGGAACCTGTCACAATGTAGAAGAAGACGGAAAAATCATCGGTTATGAAATGGATACACACATTACATATTACAGAGGCATTCCGCTTTCCATGATCAACTTCCTCGCTGTTGAAGTAGACGGCGTGAAAGTACCGGCTGAAAATATTCGTTTCACACCGGATTATATTGACTGGTTCTCATTAGATGAAATGAAAACAGTCGGAACTATTAAATGGGAGTACGGCGCACCGGGAACAGTACGTGTTCTGCAGGATGGCGGACTTTCTAAAGGTTCTCATGCGGTGCATCTGACAGTTTGCACCAGAACGGCTTATATTCCGGTGCCACTGGAAGGAAATATGACCAGAACGGTGGTTATCGAGTAATTCTCGTTTCGGGTAAATCAGGAACAAACTGAAACCAACTCCAACAAAGACATGAAAAATTTTCTGTGTCCACTGCGTCGCTTATCTCCGACCGCTCCCGCGAACTCGCCCGCAAAACCGGCGTGCTCAAACACACTCCCGCGGTCGGGCTAGACGCAGCAGCCACGACGAAAATTTTACAACTGTCCTTTCGTTGGAGTTGGTTTCAGTTTTGTTCCATTTATACCGCGGCATATAGAAGGCTATCATTTTTAACTTAAATGGAAAAATCGGAAAAATTTATCTCGGCAAACGATTCAGAGAACGACTGAGTTTCACAAGGTTTTGCGCGAGTGGGAGACGACCAGCTTTTATCAGAGTCGGGAACGAGCGCGATGAAACCGCCGTGAAACGAGGGTAGTGAACGTCTAGTGAGCGAGATAAATTTTTCCGATTTTTCTTTTATTTCCTAACCGATAGCCGATGCCCCAAACAAGAATCACAGTTTTATCGTCCGATCCTCCTGGCTGGACTGAAAACTTGCCAGTACCGCCCGCAGCGCATTCACAGAACGATCATTTGCCGCATTGGTCCATTCCCCGGTTTCCAATTCACGGATAAATTCACGGATCACGCCGGACTCACGCTGATTTGTATTTGTCATCATCATATCCAGATCATAATAAATCTTGTCCCCACGGTCCGTACTGATCTGAATTGTGTGCTCGCTGTTATCATAAATACGCATCAGACCCTTGGTGCCGAAAATAACCGTCGAATTATCCTCTTCGCCATAATCTGTCCAGCTGACTGTCATCGTACCGAACACACCGCTCTCCATTTTGAAAATACAGATGGCATTGTCCTCCAGTTCGATCATATTGCCATCGGCATCTCTTTTATCCAGCGTCATAACCTTTGCAGTCACTTCCGTGATATTATCGTCCAGCAGATACTGGATCAGATCTGTTTTGTGGATACCAAGATCTGCCATCGCTCCCATAGATGCAATTTTTTTATCAAAAAACCAGATTGGTCCGGACATTTTTTCTGTATCGTCGGTAGCCAGCCATTTCTCCGGTCCGCCATGACAGAACGTTGTCTTAAAGGTCAGCGGCTTTCCGATCAGCCCCTGCTCGATCAGCTCTTTTGCACGGATATGTCCCGTATTAAAACGCTGATTCTGACCGATCATCAGAAAACAATTGTGTTCTTTCGCTGTCTGCAGCATCTGCTCACATTCTTCAACAGAAGTAGCCATCGGCTTTTCACACAACACATGTTTTCCCGCCTGCATTGCACGGATACTCACCTCCGCATGCTTGTTATTTGCCACGCAGACACTGACCGCATCAATGGATGCATCTGCCAGCATTTCATCGATGGATTCATACACTTTTCCACCATATCTGTCCGCTAACGCCTGTGCCCGCGGCATTTTTGCATCATAATAACCTGCAATCTCTACTTTTTTATTGGAAGCATACTCCGGCACATGCCGCCGCTGCGCAATTCTTCCACATCCAATTACTCCTACTCTGACCATAATCGTCTTCTCCTCTCCAACTCTGTTGCAATCTGTCTTATTGCCGATATCCTATGAAAACTGCAAGTTTCCATAAATTGAAATAGTATCTATAAACATCCCCATGAATTTTCTATCTATATTTTACAATCACTATTTTATGTACTGATAGCACAATTGCGTCAAAACTATGGACAAAACGCATATTTACCCCCTGTTTCTTTTCATTGAACAAATGTTGAAAATTCAGATTCTATTTTTGCAATTTTTTCGACAGGTAAATCTTTTCAAAACAGCACTTTTTCAGTATGATGGATATATCAGATATATCTGCATAATTCAGCGGTTCAACTAATGTTCAATCCGCGTCTTGTCAGAGACAAACATAACATAAAATCTGGAGGGAAATAACTATGACAAACAAAGAACTTGTATTGAAATTTTACGATGAAGTATTTAACAACTGGGATATTTCAAATCTTGATGACTACATGAAAGATGATTACATCCAGCACAATCCGACTGCACCGGACGGAAAAGAAGGATTTGTTGAATTCACAAAATTTTTCTTTGGTCTGAAACCACATATGGATATTATTCACATTGGTGAAGACGGTGATCTGGTATATGTATTCTTCAAATGCACACTGGAAAATGGTGCGATCAATAAAGTATGCGATATCTATCGTATGGAAGATGGAAAACTGGCTGAGCACTGGGATGTGGTAGAGCATAACGTGCAGGATATCGTGCCGGTTCACAACAACGGTCTTTTCTAATGGCTGAAAATTTTGCTTAATGAAGCGTCCCCACTTTATTTTGTCTTGTCAGCTAACAATCGCTTTCCAAGAAAAAATAAATCGGGGACGCATTTACGTTGTGTAAATTACGAAATCAAAGAATCCCTCTGCAACAAGCGATTCAGTAAGCGACTGAGTTTTGCGAGTTTTGCGCGAGCGGGAAACGACCAGCTTTTATCGGAGTTGGACGTGAATTGTATCAAGTCGAACAAAAGTGAGACTTGGCGCGCAATTCTCGTCAGCATAAGCTGACAAATATCAACTGAGAATTGCTGCGCATCCCAGCGGAGCATTTATCTCAGTCTGTAAGACTGAGGTAAAAACCGAAGCAAAACGAGGGCAGCGAACGGCTAGCGGTTGCGGAAGGATTCTTCGATTTCGCTTTAACATATTAAATTTTTTCAGGACATATTCATAAGACGTTGTACAAGTTTTACCGCATCGGCCGCATCCTTGGAATACCCATCGGCCCCAATTTCATCCGCAAAACTCTGCGTAATTACAGCCCCACCGATAATAACTTTCGTATCCATCTCTTTTTCTTTGACAAGTTCCACCACATCTTTCATACGCATCATGGTGGTTGTCATCAGAGCAGATAACGCAATAATATCTGCATCTTCCTTGATGGCCGTATCTACGATATCCTCCTTCGGAACATCTTTTCCCAGATCAATGACACGGAAACCATAGTTTTTCAGCATCAGTGTCACCAGATTTTTTCCGATATCATGAATATCGCCCTCTACGGTAGCGATCACGACGGTCACCTTCGGCCCCTCATCATCTCCACCGGAAAGCAGCGGCTCCAGATACTCAATGGCGGTCTTCATCGTCTCCGCACTGGAGATCAACTGCGGCAGAAAGTAAATCTTTTTCTCAAACAAAGCACCAACTTCGTTGATCGCCGGAATCAGTTCATCGTTGATGATCGTGCCCGGCTCTTTACCCTCTGCCAAAGCAGCCTTTACTTCATCCAGAATGTGCTTCTGGTTGCCTTTCATTACTGCTTTGAAGACTGGGGTTCCGTCTTTGCTTTGCCTGGCCAAACCTCCGTTCTGCGGCGCCTGTCCCTGTCCGGGAGCAGGAATCATAACGGGTTCATTTGCTTTTCGCTCTGCGATGGCTGCCATACGGTTGATGTAGTTCAGATCCGCGCCATCTTTATTTAAAAGAAGGTCGCTGGCTGCTGCCATACTCATCGTAATGTCACTGGACGGGTTGGCGATCGCCATAGTCAGTCCACTCTGGATCGCCATAGTAACAAAGGCACCATTGACGTAACCACGGTTTGGCAGACCGAAGGAAATATTGGATAATCCGGCACTTGTTGCCAGACCAAGTTCTTCTTTACAGTAGCGGATCGTCTCGATGGTCTCAATGGCCGCACGCTTATTTGCACCTACCGTGGCAACCAGACCATCTACGACAATGTCTTCTTTGTACATGCCAAGTTCTAATGCACGATCCATGATCTTATGAATAATTTCCTTCTTCTCATTAATATCTTTCGGAAGTCCTTCGTCAGATAACGGAAGCAGGATAAACATTGCCCCGTATTTTTTCGCAATCGGAAGCAGTTTGTCAAATTTTTCTTTTTCCAGTGAAATAGAGTTGATCAGTGCCCGGCCCGGATAATGACGCAGCGCTGTCTCAATAATATCTACATGACTGGAATCGATACAAAGCGGCAGACTGGTTGTCAGTGTCACTTCCTCAATGGCTTTCAGCATCATTTCTTTTTCATCAATACCGTTCATACCCATGTTGATGTCCAAAATGTGTGCACCCATTTCTTCCTGCTGCTCTGCCATCTCGTTGACAATATCCATGCTGCCTTCTCTTAAGGATGCCTGCAGTTTCTTTTTACCAGTCGGATTGATGCGCTCTCCTATGACAAGAAACGGACCGTCAATATCAATTTCCTGAATTTTTCGCTCGGAAGCGACCACACGTTTGCGCTCTTTCATAATCTCCGGTGGTGTCAGGTCTTTTGTTTTTTCTACCAGAAGCGCGATATGCTCCGGTGTGGTACCGCAGCATCCACCAAGGACGGATGCGCCCGCTTCCACAAGCAGCGGTCCAAAGGATGCAAATTCCTCCGGTCCCATGTTGTATACCGTATCTCCATCCATGATCTCCGGCAGACCTGCATTCGGTTTTGCCAGAAGCGGAACGTTTGCATACACTTTCATTTTACGGATGATCTCTGCCATCTCCTGTGGACCGGTAGAACAGTTGACACCGACCACATCTGCGCCGATGCTCTGTAATACAACAATGGCTGTCTCCGGATCAGTTCCGTACAGTGTTCTTCCATCTTCGTTAAAACTCATGGATGCCATGATCGGCAAGTCACAGGTTTCGCGGATCGCCAAAATGGCTGCTCTCGTCTCAGCCAGGCTCATCATGGTCTCAACGACAAACAGATCCACACCTGCTTCGCACAGAATTTTTACCTGTTCTTTGTAAATATCGATCAGCGTTTCCAGTTTCATGGTTCCCATCGGAGCCAGACTCTGTCCCGTCATGGTGATATTTCCACAGACCAGACCTTTGTCTCCGGCAGCTTCCCGGCACAGACGAACCAGTGTAGTATTGATCTCTACCATACGGTCTTCCAGTCCGTACTCCGTCAGTTTGATTCTGTTTCCGGAAAAAGTCGGCGCATACAAAATCTGCGTTCCGGCTTCGATATAACGTTTCTGAAGATCCAGAATGACATCCGGATGCTCTGTGATCCACTCCTCCGGGCAGACACCAACCGGCATTCCCGCTTTCATCAGGTTACTTCCGGTTGCTCCGTCCAGATATACAGGACCGTTCTCTATCAATTTATAAAGTTCTTCTCTTGTCATGTCTTTTCTCCTAACTAACAGGATTTTTCTCCAATATTAAGATTACTTTTCCATTTTGTCAATAATGCGGCAGATTAACTCCACACGGTTGAACGGTGTCATGAAATAAAAACCGTCTGCAACGTCTTTTAACTTGTCGATCACTGCTAACGAAATGTCCACAGCAACTGCTTCTGCCTCTCCGCGGCTCATATCCGGGCGATACTGCTCTACTATTTTCTCCGGCACATGAATCCCCGGCATCTCATTTTTAATAAACATCGCATTTCGATAGCTTACCAGCGGCATGATTCCACAAAGGATCTTTGTGTCAAGCTCCCGTTTCATCCGCGCCAGTTTTTCCACTTCCTCATCGGAATAAATCGGCTGTGTCATAAACCATGATACTCCGGCATCAATCTTTTTCTGCATCCGCTCAATCACTTTATCGGTATTTGCCTGATTCTGGTTCAAAGCACCGCCATAAGAGAAAGAATCCTGTAAAAACACATCCTGATTCAGCTCATTGATATATTCCATGAAACGGATGGAGTTAAAGTCAAATACACTCTTTGTATTTCCACGCTCGCCGGACGGCACCGGATCTCCGGTTACGATCATCAGATTACGGATTCCGTTGATATGTGCCCCAAGCAGTGTGGAATGCATGCTGATACGGTTGCGGTCACGGCAGGCAATGTGCGGCATCACCGGAATGTCCACCATGGAACTGACTTTTGCTGCCAGCAGAACGGAATCTGCTCTGGCTCTGGCCAGCGGGGAATCTGCCAGTGTGATAATATCTACATTGCTTTTTTTCAGACGAAAAGCACCTTCCAACAGTTTCTGTGCATTCTGGTCAAACGGCGGATCAAGCTCTACTGCGATGACCTTCTCACCACGCTGTAATTTTTCCATAAACGGATTATTACGTGTCCGGGAAACGGCATTTTCTGTGCCTTTTTCTGCCACATGCAGTTTTCCCCACGGCTTATGATCCGCAATTTTTTCACTCAAAATGCGAATATGCGTCGGTGTAGTTCCGCAGCAGCCACCAAGGATATTTACACCAAGTTCTGCAATCTTCTGCATTTTTTCTGCATAATATCCTGCACCTTCGGAATACGCAGACTGGCCGCGGACAACCTCCTGATAGCCGCTGTTTGGCAGTATCTGAATGCATTTTTCATCTGACAGATTCTGGGCTTTCAGCAGATCATACATATGCGCCGCACCGATCATGCAGTTGCAGCCGTAACTGTCAATCTCCGGTGTTTTTGCCGCTTCTGTGAACAGACGGTTCATGCTGATTCCGCCTGCAGTGTAGCCGGTTCTGTTTATCGCAAAGGAAACCATCACAAAGGCTTCCGGGCATTTTTCCTTTATATAACGAGCCGCTTCCTGCACTTCCGTAATATCTGAAAATGTCTCAAAATTAAAAATCTTTGCACCGCAGTCCAGAAAACAGTCAACGACAAACTGATATTCTTCTGTCGGATTGCAGTGATACTCTAAAAATAAGTATTCTGGCATCGGACCGATATTTGCCGCAATAAAATGCTCTCCTGCTGCACGTTTTACTGCAACTTTTGCATTATTCCATGCGGACTGGATCACGCTGCGGATGTAAGCATCCTGCTCCGCTTTGGTTTCAATTCCTTTTCGGATCGCCAGGGAACGGTTTGCCGCAAAGGTATTGCTGCGGATCAGCTGCGCTCCGCTCTCCAGATATTCCTCATGGATCCGCTGGATCAATTCCGGCTCTAACAGGTTAGCTTCCTCTGACATCCGGCCGTTTTCGGATTTTTTCTGATCGTAATAAGTACCCATGGCACCATCTGTGATCAGAATATGCTCTTTTAAATAGTCTCTTATCATCATTTTTCTCCAAATTTCATCTATACTCCATCTCAGTCTGAGATTATATTCCTGCTGAGATAAACTTGTTATTGCTCACTCCGTAAAGTGAAAATTCTCTCGACGGAGATAAAAAACGTACCTATATTTTCTATGTATTATAACGCATTTTAGCAGGTACAGAAAATGGTTTTTACGCCGCCTTCTGACCTGCATTGCTGTAAATTTTCTTCTTAATTCTTTTTTCTACCAGTTTTAAAATACCGTTTACGCCGAGTACCATTGCCACGGACAACACGGTTCCCCAGACGATTTTTACCACATTCTGGGTGCGCATGCCCTCAAATAATATGGTTCCCAAACCGCCTGCTCCGACGGTGGAGGCGATAGTCGCAATTCCGATGGTGGAAATAATTGCGATATGGATTCCGGCGATCATGGTGTCTAACGCCAGCGGCAGTCGTATTTTTCGAAAAATCTGCCCCTTCGTCATTCCCATTCCGGTGGCTGCCTCAAGGACTCCTGGTTCCACCGCCGTAAATCCGTCGGTAAAACTCTGCACCAGAATAAACTGATTGTAGATCACCAGCACCAGAATCGCTGTCTGCATACCAAGTCCCGTCACGGGAAGCAGCAGGGCAAACAGCGCCAGACTCGGGATCGCATAGATCATACTGGAAACCCGCATGATCCATGTGGTGATCCGCTTATGTTCCATCACCAGCATGGAAATCACAAATGCCAGAGCAATGGAAATCAGAAGCGTGATCCCTACGATCTCGAAATGCTCCAGAACGGCCTGTATTAACTTGTCATAATGTCTCGTTGTATAGGATATAAAACGTGTCATCTGAAAAAGTTTAATCCTTCCTGTACCGACTGCAGCAATGAAGCCACATATTCATTCGCCGGGTGTTCCAAAATCTGTTTTGCAGTATCAAACTGCTGAATTTTTCCCTGATTCATGATCATGATCCGGGTTCCAAGTTTCAATGCTTCTGTCACATCATGGGTGACAAACATGCAGGTCAGCCCTGCACGCTCATGTATTTTCAATAATTCATCCTGCAGTTTTGTCCGGTTGATGGCATCGATGGCGCCAAAGGGCTCATCGAGCAGCATCAATGACGGACCAGCTGCTAACGCACGGGCCAATCCCACACGCTGCTGCTGTCCGCCGGAAAGCTGCGCCGGATAACGATTGCGATACTGATCCGGATTCAAATTTACCAGTTCTAACAATTCTGTCACACGGGCATGAATCCGCCTGGCATCCCATCCAAGGATTTCCGGTACCACTGCAATATTTTTTTCAACGGTCATGTGTGGAAACAAGCCCACCTGCTGGATCACATATCCGATTTTTCTGCGCAGCTGCACCGGATCTGTCTTCTGGATATTTTCGCCAAATACATGGATTTCTCCGGAAGTCGGATCATATAACCGGTTTACCATTTTCATCAGCGTGGTTTTCCCACAGCCGGAAGTTCCCAGAATCGTGATCATTTCTTTTTCCTGAATCTGAAAGCTGACATGATCCACGGCGTTTTCCGTTGCATTCGGAAATCGTTTTACCACATCCTGAAATTCTACTGCAATGCTCATCCTTCTATTCCTTCCAAACTATTTTATTGTAGCGTAAAAATCTGCTGCTACATCTTCGTACTCTTCTTTGTCGATGTCTACCTGTGCATTTAATTTTGTCATTGTCTCTGTATCGATTGCTGCACTGATCTTGTTGATGATCTCTGCTACATCCGGATGTGCATCGATCACTTCCTGACGAACAACCGGGATAATGTTGTACGGAGGCCAGAAATGTTTGTCATCCTCTAACAGAATAAACTCATCACTGCTCAGCTGTGCATCTGTGGTGTAAGCCGGTACACAGTCTACCTCGTCATTTTCCATTGCCTGATATTTCAGAGAGTTATCAAAAGTATTTTTGGATTTGAAATTGAAGGTTCCGTATGTCTGCTCCAGTCCCGGAAGTCCATCTTCACGCTCAAAGGTATCGGATGTTCCGCCAAAACGGATATTTTCTGCTTTTGCCTGCAGGTCTGAAATTGTTTTAATGCCATATTTTTCTGCAACGTCTGCACGCATAGTCAGACCGTTTCCGTTGCTTGCCTCACACATATCCAGAACATCCAGATTAAAGTTCTCTGCATACATTTTCTTTACAGTATCATAAGTTACCTGCGGATCTGTCTCCATCGGCTGATCCAGAATGGTCAGTAATGCAGTACCTGTGTATTCCGGATACATATCAATCTGACCATCGCATACCGCCTGATGGATCAGGTTATCGGATACCTCAAATTCGCGGTCTACAGTATAACCTGCATCTTCCAGTGCCAGCGCATATAACTCGCCCAGGATTTTGCTCTCACTGAAGCTTTTTGCTCCGATTTTAATGGTAGTGTCTGCGTTTGCACTGCTGTTGCTCTCAGTTGCTGCACTTCCATCTGATTTCTGGTCTGTTGTTCCGTTGCTTCCGCATCCTGCAAGCGCTGCGACAGCCGCAACGGCAAGGATGACTGCTAATAATTTCTTTTTCATCTCTTTTTCCTCCTGTAGTCTATAACTATATATTAAGCTGCACGGCTCAGTTTTTTCTGAATCGCGCCAAGTCCCATACTGCAAAGCATTGTGATCACCGCCACCGTTCCACCGCCGATCACCAGATATTCCGTTTTCAGCAGATTGATTCCGTTAAAAATAAGGATTCCCAGACCGCCTGCACCGATATACGCAGCCAGCGTCGCACTTGCAATGACCTCGGACATCGCCATGCGGATACCACTGATAATGCCCGGCATCGCCAACGGCACTTCCACCTGGCGGAACTTTCTCTTTTTATCCATTCCCATGGCATCTGCCACTTCCAGCATAAAAGATGGCACTTGAGAAAACGCCAATGTCGTCTGGATCAGAATCGGTGGGATTGCCAGAATGACCAAGGCTGTCAACGCCGGTTTTACACCAACACCCATGATCGGAATTAGAATAACCAATATTGCAAGACATGGTATAATGCGCAATGCACTGAATCCGGTGGTCAGTGTTTTTTTCACCTTTGGCACACGAAGGCACAGGATTCCACATGGAATACCGATCGCCGCTGCAATGGCAACCGCCAAAAGGCTTAAATACAAATGCTGCCAGATCATATGCAGATACTCCTGCCCATGCGTTTGAAAATATGCTACATATGCCTGCATGACTTCTCCTCCATTTCCTGATACTTCTATCTTTTCTGTCTGCCAAAACTCAGTAAGCAACCAGTTTACCGATACTTACTCTCTCAATCTTTCCTATATTAGCAAAAAAACACTTATTCTGCAAGCCAATATCCGCCTTGCGCATCCTATCTCCCTATATTTAATAGTAAAATGCTAGGATTTTATGTAACCTATACAGTTAAATCCTCACGTTCTTTCTCTCATAGCAAAAAAAAGAAAGTAGCGCCACTTAAAGTAGCTGCTACTTTCTGTCTCATTTTAATATCAACTGCTTTTAATACTGCAATGCTTTAAAAGCGAGAAATACACTCAGAATGGAATTCAGTAATGTAATGACAAGGAAAATAATTCCGAGCACCATTCCGGCTGTTGCCATGCCGCGCTTTTCACTCTTGCGTCCCTTTACCCCAAGCACAATTGCAATGATCGTTGTGATATATCCTGCAATCGGGAACAGCCAGGTCAGGATTGATACAATTCCAAGTACCAGTGCTGCAACGGCAAATCTGTTATTGTTTTCCATAACTTATCCTTCTGTTATCTCTCTGTTGTTCTGGTAGTCTCAGAATACCATATCAGTCAGAAAGAAACAACGAACGTACTCTTAGGATTTTCTTATTTTTTCTTTTTTGAAAATCTTGTCTTAAATACGTACCACAGTGCGCCTGTGATGCATACGGAAGAATATCCACCGCAGACAACACCAACCATCAAAGGACCTGCAAATTCACGGATGGAAGATACACCGAGAACGAACAGTACAAATACCATAATAAACGTCGTCAGGGAAGTATTGATACTTCGTGACAATGTCTGTGTGATACTCTTGTTCACTATCTCTTTCAGGTCAGTCTCTCTGCGTCCATTTTCCAGTGCCATATTCTCACGGATACGGTCAAAGATAACGATCGTCGCGTTGACAGAATAACCAACCAGAGTCAGCATGCAGGCAATAAATGTACTGCCCACAGATGTGCGTGACAAAGCATAGAATGCCAGCACAACAAGTACATCGTGTACAAGTGCGATAACCGCACTGCTTGCAAAACGGATATCTTTGAAGCGGAACCAGATATAGATCAGCATACAGATCGTCGCAATGACTACTGCTACGATTGCATCACTCTTCATCTCGCTACTAATCGTAGAACTGATATTTGTGGATGTAATATCACTCTCCTGGACGTTGAAATTCTCTTCCATTGCAGTAGCCAGCTGTTCACGCTCATCCAGATCCAGTGTTCTGGTCTTGATAATAACAGAATTGCTGTCTGCCACTTTCTGTGTCTGTACATTTGCGTCGCCTGTCACTTCTTCTACGTAAGGAACAATCTGATCATCAATCTCTTCAATCGTATAATCTTTATCAAATGCAACCGTGGTAGATGTACCGCCCTTAAACTCCATACTGAAATTCAGAGCCTGTCCGTTACTTGCTTTATTAGCTCCAAGTCCCACAAATCCGGCTACGATCACTGCGAGGGAAATTCCGAAGAATAATCCACGTTTTCCAAGGAAGTTGATGCTCTTGCGCTCTTTCTTCTCACCGTAGAATTTCTTATCCTGGAATCCAAGTCCGTACAGTGCTTTTACCAACCATCTGGAGATTACCAGTGCGGTAAACATGGAGAATACGATACCGATAGCCAGAGTAGCTGCAAATCCTTTTACAGTACCTGATCCACGCAGGCCAAGTACAGCTGCTGCGATCAAGGTGGTGATATTTCCATCAAAGATCGCGGAAAATGCTTTCTTAAATCCAGTGTCAATAGACTGTGCAACTGTATGTCCAGCTGCGATTTCCTCACGGATACGTGCGAAAATAATAACGTTCGCATCCACCGCCATACCGATGGACAGGATAATACCTGCAATACCCGGCAGGGTCAGTGTGATGTGATACAAATGTAAAATTGCGAGCACGATACCGGTATAGATCAGCAGTGCGATAGATGCTGCCAGTCCCGGAAGGCGGTATGCGATCAGCATAAATGCAATGATGATCAGAATACCGATAATTGCTGCGATAATACTTGTCTTGATAGCCTGGGAACCAAGTTTTGCTCCAACGACCTCAGACTGTAACTCTTCCAGTTCCAGTTTCAACGCACCGCTCCGGATCTGGGAAGCAAGTGCTTCTGCGTCTTCATAGCTGCTCATACCACTGATAACAGCCTCACCATTTGTAATCTGGCTTTGTACTGTCGGATAACTGATGCACTGATTATCATAGTAGATTGGTAATACCTGATTCAGATATTCCCCTGTTTTCTCGGAAAAAATTTCTGCGCCTTCATCATTCAGTTTCAGCTGAACCACATATTCACTGCTTGATGTAGTTGAACTGCTCTGCGTAGTTGCCTGCGCATCTTCCACCATATCACCGGTCATGAATGTCTCTCCATCCGGTGTCTTGAACTCCAGTGTACCAGGTGTTCCTAGTTCTTCCAGAATCTCGTTGGCATCAGAAACACCCGGGATCTCTACGGAGATACGGTTATCGCCTACCTGGTAAACCTCTGCCTCTGTGCTGTAAGTCTCGACACGTTTCTGCAATTTGTATACCGTGTCACTCATGTCTTCTGATGATGGTGTCTCATCACCTTTTACCTGGTATGTAATGCTGACACCACCGGCAAGATCCAGACCAAGTTTAACACCTTTGTCATTGTCCTTTGCCGCGGTACCCTTTACAATACCGTAAGAATAGTAGCCAAGCAGTAACATCGCAATGATCATTACCAGAAAGACTACAACTCCCTTTTTCTTCTTCATCCTTCTACCTCCATCTCAGCTTCTGCCGCTTTGATCATGATTGCACATTCAATACGCTTTTTCTGAAGTTCACAGCCAATATCATATGCATCATTGATGTGTCCATGGAAATGATAGGAATTTGCTGCACATCCGCCGCTGCAATAGAATCTTGCAAAACATTTTCTGCATTTTTCTTTTGCGTAAACGTTACAGCATTTGAATTCATCCCGGATGTCGGTACGTTTTATACCGTCCCAGACATTTCCCATCAGGAATTCTTCATTTCCTACAAACTGATGGCACGGATAGAAATCACCCCACGGTGTAACTGCCAGATACTCGGTACCTGAACCACATCCGGATAATCTCTTTGCCACGCATGGACCACCCTCTAAATCTATCATAAAATGGAAGAAATTGAAATCCTTTCCGGCTTTTTTTCTTTCTACCATTTCAGCGGCAAGCTTGTCATATTCCGCAAACAGTTTCGGCAGATCTTCCTCTCGGAGTGCGTACTCCTCAGAATCCTCTGCAACTACCGGCTCAACGGAAATCTGTTTGAACCCGAGGTCAGCCAGATGAAGGACATCATCAGCAAAATCAAGGTTGTAATGAGTAAAAGTACCGCGGACATAATATTTGTCCTGATTACGGCTCTCTGCAAACTGCTGGAATTTCGGCACGATCATATCGTAACTTCCTTTTCCGTTGCGGAACGGTCTCATGTGATCATGTACTTCTTTTCTTCCATCGATACTGAGGACAACGTTGCCCATCTCTTTGTTTGCAAATTCCATTACATCATCGTTCAGTAATACACCGTTTGTGGTCAGTGTAAAACGGAATTTCTTGTCATGCAGCTTTTCCTGCTCTCTGCCGTATTTTACTAGATCTTTGACAACCTGCCAGTTCATCAGAGGCTCGCCACCGAAGAAATCTACTTCCAGATTGCGACGGCTTCCGGAGTTTTCGATCAGGAAATCCAGTGCTTTCTTTCCGACCTCATAACTCATCAGTTCTCTGTGACCATGATATTCGCCTTCTTCTGCAAAACAATAGCGACAGGCCAGGTTGCAATCGTGTGCAATATGCAGGCAAAGTGCCTTTACAACTGTCGGACGTTTCTTAAAGTCCATAATGTAATTTTCATATTCGTCTTTTGTAAACAATTCTCCGTCTTTTACAAGGGAAGCGACCTCCGCGCAAGCTTCTTTTACTTCCGCCTCACTATATTTTCCGGCCAATTCTGTTACAATCTCCTCCGGTGTGTGATCTTCGTACAGAGCGATCACATCATAGGAGACATCATCTACCACATGGATCGCACCACTGTTTACATCAAGAACAATGTTATAACCATTATTTTTATACTGGTGAACCAAATGTAGTTCCTCTCTTTCTATTTCTATATTAAAATCAGCGCAATGTGCTGCTGTTTTCCTCTCAGTCTGAGTGGAAACTCCCACTTTTTGTAAATGGCGATTTTCCTCTAAACGTGCAAATGACCGCATGCCTTAGCATACGGCCCTTTGTGTATCATTTACTCATTTTTTCTTATTTGTGCTCGCAGCTCTGGTTTCCTACTGTACAGGAAGTTTTGCAAGCAGACTGGCATGATGTCTGGCACTCACCGCATCCGCCTTTTTTTACTGTGTTCTGTAATCTTTTTGTATTTAATGTTTTTACGTGTTTCATCTTCCGAAATCTCCTTTCTTCTTACATATGTCAGAAGTATATCATATTTTCCGCTATAAAGGAAGAGTTTTTTTCTAGCTCACCATTCCCCCGATCATTCCGGCGCCCATGCACATCAGCAGCGTCATGGCGATATGCAGTCCATCCGAGGTAAGTCCCCGGTTCATCAGCACGGACCCGATCAGCAATACCAGAAAATACGCCGCCCCCATAACGACTCCCCACAGAAATCGTCTCGTTTTCATCCGCTTTCCTATGATAATTCCACCCACCAGTCCCGCCACCACATAGATTACCATGATGCCGATGGTGACGATATTCTCCGTCAGCTCCATTTTATAAAGAAGAAACGCCAGCAAAAATAGCGCTGCCCCCGTTAATATGTACATGATCAACAATGTACTCAATACTTTCAGTACGATCTTGTTATTTTCTTCGGCTCGATCCATTTTTCTTCCTCCCACTACTATTTCCGATTTTTATTTCTTACATTTTTTACTTCTGACTTACACGGTTGCCTAGTGATACTCTAGAATATATCCCTTTATGCTGTCAGCATCATCCATATGCGATTTAAATTTCTGTCACAATTCTTCTCTGCTATACATATATATTCGGACAATCTGGCGGATAGAACCTCTTTTTTTCCGCAACAATCCCTTGAAAATTCCATTTATTTCCTGTAATATATAGAGTAAAAATTGTAATCCAACAGCGTTTTTGACAGATAATTTATGACACGCTGTGCTTACAGACAACATATTTATTTAGAGAGGTGAATTATTTTTGGACATAAGTTCCGCAATACAATTAATCATTCTGGTCATCCTGCTTGCTCTGTCAGCTTTCTTTTCTTCATCAGAAACCGCACTGACTACCGTAAACCGCATCCGCATGCGGTCGCTGGCAGAGGCTGGAAACAAACGTGCCGCCCGGGTTCTGAAAATCACAGATGACTCCGCAAAAATGCTCAGTGCGATCCTGATTGGCAACAACGTAGTCAACCTGACTGCGTCATCTCTGGCCACCACCCTTGCCATGCATGTTTTTGGCAGTGCCGGTGCCGGAATTGCCACTGGAATCCTTACTGTACTGATCCTGATCTTCGGTGAAATTTCCCCGAAAACCATGGCAACCCTGCGCGCTGAAAAAATATCCCTGCGTTTTTGCAATATTATATGGATTTTTATGAAAGTACTGACTCCGGTCATCTTTATCATTAATCATTTGTCAATGCTCGTACTTCGCCTGATAGGTATCAAGGCATCGGAAGGCAAACAGGCCATGACTGAGAGTGAACTGCGTACCATCGTGGATGTCAGCCACGAATCCGGTGTCATCGAATCCGAAGAAAAAGAAATGATCAACAACGTGTTCGATTTTGGTGATGCCCTGGCAAAAGAGGTTATGGTACCACGTATCGATATGACCTTTGCGCAGGTGGACAGCAGTTATGACGAAATTCTCGATATTTTCCGGGAAGAGCATTTTACGCGTCTGCCGGTATATGAAGAAACCACGGATGATGTTATCGGTGTCTTAAATATCAAGGATCTGCTTTTGTGCGACAGGAATCATTTCTCCGTGCGGGAACTGATGCGGGAACCATACTTTACTTATGAGCACAAACATACCGCAGATCTGCTGGTGGAGATGCGAAACTCTTCCATCAATATTGCTATCGTTCTGGATGAATACGGTACGACAGCAGGTCTGTTGACACTCGAAGATCTGATTGAAGAAATCGTCGGAGAGATCCGCGATGAATACGACTACGACGAAGAAGATCCGATCCAGAAGATTTCGGATCATGAATATCTCGTGGAGGGTTCCATGAACCTCGAAGATTTCAGCAATGCGCTGAACCTGCATCTGGAATCCGATGATTACGATTCCATCGGCGGCTACATGATCGGTCTGTTAGACCATCTGCCAAAAATCCGGGAATCCATTACGACACCGGATGGAATTTTCTTGCAGGTGCGCACAAAGAATAAGCACCGAATTGAAAAGATTTATGTACGGCTTCCGGAAAAAGATCATAGTTCTACGGAAAGTATTAATTAATCGATTTTTATATTAGCAAAAAGAGATTTCTCTATGGCTTATAACCACAGGGAAATCTCTTTTTCATTACATTTATTCACAGTGAGAAATCTTACAAACTCTCTGAAACAGTTCTACTCCTGTCTTTGATTACTCGATTACGTGAATCCATCCTTCCGGAGCTTCAATCTTGCCTTCCTGGATATCCACTAATGTCTCACGCATCTTAGCAAGAACCGGTCCCATCTCATCCATACCGCTTGCAAAGCAGATGTCACGGCCATGATCTACGATCTTGCCAACCGGAGAGATAACTGCGGCTGTACCACACAGACCACACTCAACGAAGTTCGGAACTTCATCCAGATATACTTCTCTCTGCTCAACTTCCAGTCCGAGGTAATGCTCAGCTACATACATCAGGGAACGACGTGTGATAGATGGCAGAATACTGTCGGACTTCGGTGTTACGATCTTGTTGTCTTTTGTAACGAATAAGAAGTTTGCGCCACCTGTCTCCTCAACTTTTGTACGAGTTGCAGCATCCAGATACATGTTCTCAGCGTATCCTTCTTCGTGAGCTGTTACGATTGCATGTAAGCTCATTGCATAGTTTAATCCGGCTTTGATATGACCTGTTCCGTGAGGAGCTGCACGGTCAAAATCTGTTACACGGATAGTTAACGGTTTTACGCCGCCTTTGAAGTACGGTCCAACCGGTGTTGTCAGTACACGGAACTGATATTCCTGTGCCGGTTTTACACCGATAACAGGGCTGCTTCCGAACATATACGGACGGATGTAAAGTGTTGCGCCTGTACCATATGGTGGAACATAAGCCATGTTTGCTTTTACAGTTTTCTCTACAGCCTCGATGAATTTATCTTCCGGATAAACCGGCATTTCCAGTCTTCTTGCGGAATCAGCCATACGGGATGCATTTAAGTCCGGGCGGAAAATAACTACTTTTCCATCTACGGTTGTGTATGCTTTTAATCCCTCAAAAACAGTCTGTGCATACTGTAATACACCTGCACACTCGTTTAAAACGATGGTAGCGTCCTCGGTCAGAGTTCCCTCATCCCATGCACCATCTTTATAATTTGCTACGAAACGTTTGTCTGTCTGACGGTATCCAAAGTCCAGGTTTTCCCAATCGATATTCTTCTTTTCCACTGTGGTATCCTTCTTTCTTATCTATTTTGCAGTTTTTACTTTTTATTCCTGCATTTACGTTATTTCTCTCTATGTACTGTTATACAGCAAATCATGGCGCATTTCCAGTTCTTTTTCAAAAAACGCCTGTATTTTTTTCATGTATTTCAGTGAAAAGATGAATTAATTTTCATTCAATAATTCATCTGATATCCCACACTCCACATTCATTGCATTTTCACTAACTATCGTGACTGCCAAAATGCATCTTCCAGCATTTTCTCTCTCATCCATCCGTATCTTCCTAATCACTTATCTGCAGGAAGTGCTGATGGATTCAATCGCTACTGCACCGCCACGCACGATCTCCACGCTCTGGAATCGCTGCTTTAAAAAAGCAATCAGTTCGTTATTTCTGCGCTCTGTCAGCTTGCACTCCAAAAGTATGCTGTCCATTCCGATATCTGTCGGCTCCACATGAAATGTCTCCGCAATACGGAATACTTCTGCCTTGTCTGTGTTGCTTAATTTTTTCACTTTTGCAAACATCAGCTCCTTCATATGAATCGGTACATCAGTCAGATCCATGACTTTGATAACTTCAACCATACGATTTAACTGCTTTTTTATCTGTTCAAAAGTAATATCATCGCACACTGTACTGATCGTAATTCTGGAAGTATCCTCCTCCTCTGTCGTACCTACGGTCAGACTTTTCAGATTGTAGGATTTTCCTGCAAATAAACCGGAGATCTTTGCAAGAACACCAATCTGGTTTTCTACATATAGTGCAATCCATCTGTCTTTCATTGCAATTCTCCTCCTTTACTTGCTTTTCAGAATCATATTATTCATCGGATTTCCACCTGGAACCATCGGAAGTACAATTTCCTCTGTTGCGATCATAAATTCAATGACGGTCGGTGCATCCGTATTTTTCTTTGCAGCTTCCAGTGCCGGAATGATATCCTCTTCCTTTGTGACACGAATGCCATGTGCACCGTAACTCTCTGCCCATTTCATGAAATCCGGTACATATGGTGGACAGTTCTCATTCGGTCCCTTACAATACTCCGGACATCCTCTGCGTCGGCGCAGACAGGTCGCCGAATAGCGTTTTCCATAGAATAACTGCTGCATCTGACGGACCATGCCCAGATAATAGTTGTTCAACAGACATACCGTTACCGGCAATTCCTGTACAATCGCCGTTGCCATCTCCTGCATATTCATCTGGAATCCGCCGTCACCGGTGATACATACCACATCTCTGTCGCGGTGTCCCATCTTTGCTCCAAGTGCAGCCGGAAAACCAAATCCCATAGTTCCAAGTCCACCGGATGTGATGATCCGTTTCTTTTTATTTACATCCAGATACTGGCTCGCCCACATCTGGTGCTGACCTACGTCGGTAACATAGGTAACTTCGTCGTAAACCTGATTCAGCCCCTCCATGATCATCTGCGGTGTCATGCCTTTATCACGGCGCATCTCCAGCGGATTTTCATGATCCCAGGCCGCAATCTGTTTTACCCATTCATCGGTATCCTTCGGTTCCACCCATTCTAACATCTGCTGCAGGGCAACTTTGGCATCTGCTACGATTGGCACATCTACCACAACGTTTCTGGAAATCGCTGCTGCATCGATATCCACATGAATGATTTTTGCCTTTGGTGCGAACTCGTTCAGATCACCGGTGATACGGTCATTGAAACGGGTTCCGATGGAAAAGAGCACATCACATCTGCTGACTGCGATATTTGCCGCATAACGGCCATGCATTCCGCTGCTTCCAACGTAATACGGATGGTCAGACGGAATCGCGCCTTTTCCCATAACGGTTGTAACAACCGGAACATGTGTGATATTTACGATCTGCTCCAACAGTTCATTGGCTCCTGCGATATTGACACCGCCTCCGGCAAGGATCAGCGGGCGACGTGCCACTTTCAGTAACTTTGTCGCTTTTTTCAGCTGTCCAAGGTGAACGCCCTCGTTAATTTTGTAACCACGGATGTCTACATGATCCGGATATTCGGACGGACCTGTTGCAGTCTGAATGTCCTTCGGCAGATCAATCAGAACCGGACCCGGCTTTCCTGTTTTTGCAATATGGAATGCCATTTTGATAATTCTTCCCAGATCTTTGCGATCACGGACTGTCACACTGTATTTGGTGATACCGCGGGTCATACCGACGATATCCACTTCCTGGAATGCATCGTTGCCAATCAGACTCAATGGCACCTGACCGGTAAATACAACCAGTGGAATACTGTCATAAAAAGCATCTGCAATGGCTGTCACGGTATTTGTCGCACCAGGACCGCTTGTTACCAGGCATACACCTGTTTTTCCGGTCTCACGGGAAAAACCTTCTGCCTCATGGACCAGTGCCTGCTCATGACGTGGCAAAACCAGATTGATTCTGCCATTCCCATTCAGATATAATTCATCAAATAAATCTGTTACCGTTCCACCCGGATAGGAAAATACGGTGTCTACGCCTTCTTCAAGAAGCGCTTTTACAAATAATTTTTTTCCTGTTATATCCATTCAACTCTCTCCTTTTTCCTTCCATTTTCGTTCCTGCATCACTTCTGACTTGTTTTTATATACATCTTGCTCTCATGTACATCTAACTTATTTTCAATTTAGAAATGATTCCTTCCTTTTTTAGAACTTCCGGAAGTTATATCCACCCTGATATCCGCAGCAGGAATATCCATCCCGTCAGTGTCACAGAAGACAGCAGGGTGGTTGCCACCACGATACTTGCCGTCAGTACGCCGTCGTTATGCATATTTTTGGCCATGATATAACAGCTCGGGGTTGCCGGTGCTGCCAGCATGACTACGAGTGCGACCATTTTTTCGCCCTGAAAACCAAGAGCAGCCGCAATCGGAATAAAAATTGCTGCCTGGGCGACCAGCTTGATAAAAGCAGCCCAGAGGGTAGGTTTGATCTTTGCCAGTGCCTTCTTTCCTTCGAAGCCCGCGCCAAGTCCGATCAATGCAAGTGGGGTTGCCATCTTTGCCACATTGTTTACGGTCGAATTTACCAGTTCCGGCAGTGGATTATGTAATAATGCCACGATCAGACCAAGGACTATGCCGATGATAATCGGGTTCTTCAGGATGTTGATACCAGCCTGTTTGATTCTGCCTGTATCACGCTCATTCTCCGGATAATCTCCTTCAAATGTCAATACAAACACGGAATATATATTGTACAACGGAACCGCACCGATGATCATCAGGGATCCCATTGTTGACTGCCCATAAATATTCTGGATAAATGCCAGTCCCATGACCGCCGCACTGCTGCGGAAGGAAGCCTGTGTAAAAGCACCTATCATGGATTTGTCTTTCATAAAAATTTTTGTCAAACCATAAATACTCCAGAAACAGATGGAAGTAGCAATGGCACAAAACAGCACGTATTTCAGGTCAAATACCTCCTGAATATCGACTGTTGACAGGTCACGGAACAGCAAAAACGGCAAAGTTACCTTGAAGTTAAACTTGTTTGACACCGTGACAAAGTTTTCGTTCAGCATACCGACCCGGCGTAGGAAATAACCAATTACCATAACGAGAAAAATCGGTATCGTCACATTGATACTAAATAAAAAATTACTCATGCCTTACGCCTTCTTTTCATATTTATAGAAATAGTATTCCAGATCAAAGTAGGTCTGCTCCTCGCTGTCTGCGGTAACTACCCACTCTTCTTTTTCATCCAGATTCGGGAACCAGGCATCTGCCTCGTAAGCGAAATCGATTCTTGTAATGTGCGCCACATCGCACTCGTCCAGAAGCTGTTTGTAAATACTCTCTCCGCCGATGACGTAAATATCTTTGCTGTCGTATTTTTTCAGTTCTTCGTGCAGTTCATCCATATCGTGCACGATCACAGCTCCATCCACACGGTAATTTTTATCGCCTGTCAGAACGATATTCACACGGTTTTTCAGCGGTTTCTTTCCCGGAAAACTCTCCAGTGTCTTACGTCCCATGACAACGACTTTTCCGGTGGTTGTCTCACGGAAAAATTTCATGTCATCCGGAATACTCACCAGCAGCTTGTTATTTCTGCCGATGGCCCAGTTTTTATCTACTGCTGCAATCAAATTCATGTATCTCACATCTCTCTTTCTTCTTAATTAATATTTCATACAGTTCACACGCGCCATTCGCAAAACGCCTTTTCAGGCTTCTCCGTAGCTACGCTACTATTTTTGCTCATAATAAGGCGCTCCCTTCATCACTATGCATCCAGCAAATTCCTCATGCAAGCATAATCATTGTCTGAATACATGTGATGAGTGAACTGTTAAACCGCAATTGGTATATTTGTGATCTGCGGACCGGTCTGATAATTATCCAGACGCACATCATCTCTTGTGAACTTGTAGAAATCCTTCACTTCCGGATTC
Source organism: Dysosmobacter segnis (assembly GCA_963659325.1). Taxonomy (GTDB): domain Bacteria; phylum Bacillota; class Clostridia; order Lachnospirales; family Lachnospiraceae; genus Eubacterium_I. The sequence goes on along the minus strand of CAVKTR010000003.1, from coordinate 23,126 downwards.
AGCCAGAACGTCGGGGCCGGAAGCGGCTCACGGGAGATCAGTTCCTGTACCAGTGGAATATGTCTGTCATAAATATGCGCATCCGCAATGACATGTACCAGCTCGCCCACCTGCATATCACAAACCTGCGCCAGCATATGCATCAATACCGCATACTGACACACATTCCAGTTATTTGCTGCCAGAATGTCCTGGGAACGCTGATTCAGGATCGCATTCAGCACCAGTTTGTCCTGTCCCGGTTTCTTTGTCACGTTAAATGTCATACTGTAAGCACACGGATACAGATGCATCTCATGCAGATCCGCATGCACATAAATATTTGTCATAATACGACGGCTGTAAGGATTGTTTTTCAGATCATAGATCACGCGGTCCACCTGATCCATCATGCCTTCCTTATACTGATGCTTTACGCCCATCTGATAACCATATGCTTTTCCGATGGAACCGGTCTCATCCGCCCATTCATCCCACACATGGCTGTGAAGATCATTGATATTGTTGGATTTCTGCTGCCAGATCCAGAGCATTTCATCCGTACAGCTCTTGATGGCAGTTCTGCGCAGGGTCAGTGCCGGAAATTCTTTGGACAGGTCATAGCGGTTTACCACGCCAAACTGTTTGATGGTGTAAGCACTGGTTCCGTCCTCCCATTTCGGGCGCACCTTTTCTCCCTCTGTGCTGGTTCCGTTTTCAATAATATCTTTACACATATTGATAAAAATGTGATCTGCGTAACTCATCTGCGTCCTCCAATTGTATTTTCTATACTAATATTTCGTTCCATAAAATAAACAGATCTGACGTCCTTTCGACATCTTCTATTTTATTTTTCTCGTATTCGTAATAGTATAGCAAAAAAAACGCATTTCATAAAGTAGTAACCAAAAAAATACTGCATACAAAAACTGGGAAAAAACGCGAGACGGTGCTATTGGTCTGGGAGACCAATGGTTAGCACCGACCGAAGAGGACTTTAGGTCCTCTGAGAAGCTATTGGTCTGGGAGACCAATGGTTAGCACCGACCGAAGAGGACTTTAGGTCCTCTGAGAAGCTATTGGTCTGGGAGACCAATGGTTAGCACCGACCGAAGAGGACTTTAGGTCCTCTGAGAAGCTATTGGTCTGGGAGACCAATGGTTAGCACCGACCGAAGAGGACTTTAGGTCCTCTGAGAAGCTATTGGTCTGGGAGACCAATGGTTAGCACCGACCGAAGAGGGCTTTATGTCCTCTGAGACCTCGAACTCCGCGGCGCCGCGGGTTCATGTTTTTAGGCGAAAAAAAAGGTATCCAACCGGATACCTTTTTAGGAAGCGCGAGACGGGACTCGAACCCGCGGCCTCGACCTTGGCAAGGTCGCGCTCCACCAACTGAGCCACTCGCGCATGTCTGTTTTCTCAAGACAAGTGATATAATACCGCAGTGGGTTCGAAAAGTCAAGCGTTTTTTCAATTTTTTTACATTTTTCTACCAGGTCCTCAGATAATAGAGCACATAGCGTCCGTTTCCCATGACCTCACGCATCTTCTTATGGAATCCCTGATAAAATTTCCGGAATTTCTCATACTCTTCTTCTGAAATATCCATCTGACCGTAATAAGCCTTCTGGTAAATCCGGTTCAGTTCCGCAACAGAAACACCCTCTGTCTCAAACTTTTTCCATATATCCTGATTCTGCCCGATATATTCATCCAGAGTCAAATGCTCCGCTTTCTTATATCCGGCACGGCCAAATCCTTTCAGGAAGTAAGCATACAGTTTTTCCACCCGCTCTCCGTTGGAAAGCTGTTCTAACGCACAGATCCGGCGTTTTCTCATCCACTGCTTGCTGTAGAAGAACAGTGCTGCCGCTACAGCTGCCGCAATCACGAACAAATACCAGTGACTCTTTGCCTCATAAGTAACTGCCATTGCTTTTTTGGAAGCATCCTCGTTCTGACTGTCATTTACCGTTCCGTTTTCCTGCTCATTCTCATCCGTCTGATCGGTATCAGCGCCAAGACCATCTGGATCGTTCTCTTCCCGTTGGTCTGTGGCCAGCGTATCATCCGGATCTGTTTGATCCGACTGTGTTCCCGGATCCGGCAGTGTCACTGTGGCAGATACTCCAATTTTTTCCAGCACTTCAAAACTCATCAGCTTCTGGATCAGTTTCAGTTCATCTGTCAGTGGATTTAATGGTTTGACAACACCTGCATAAATGCCGCCGGTCAGTCCAAGTGCAATCAGACAGATACAGATATTCTGCAGCATAAATCTGCCCAGACTGATCTTTCCACTCTGTGCATTCCGCAGTCCGCCCAGATATGTATGATAAAAAATCAGAATGCCGCAGCCGATGAGGAATAATAAATATCCCCATAACGTCACCGGAAATTCCAGAAACGCAGCTCCTGCCTGCAGCACATTTCCAAGCAACAGCATTATGATTCGTCCAACCAGGCTCCTGCCTGCCAGAAATACAAGTACTGTCACGATCACCATGACGCTGACGAGAATCTGCACCGCACTCTGTTCGTCATTCTGAAACCATTTCTGTGATCTTGACACAACAAGCATTATGATAAAAAGAATGATCCCCGTGGCAATTCCGGCTATCGTTGTCTTTTTATTCGTCGCAAACAGCACGCAGACCAGGCTGACCAAAGCGATCCCAACGATCAGATACGGCAGCCATTTCTTCGCCACATCATCAATCTGAAATCCGGACAGCAGATTCAAGGTCAGTCCAAGACTGATCACGATGCACAGAATGATATCCCATATTTTATATTTCCAATAATTTCTCATCTTCTGTCCATCACCTCTTTACTTCTGTCCGATTCTGTCTGTAACCGGTGGATACCGAGTGCCATGGAATCCCTGCTTCATCTAGCATGCGAAGCGGCATCATCAATTCCTCACGTTCCCGCTGCACCAGTCGTTCCGGATAGATCACATACAATTCCGGCTGTCTGTGCTGGCGTTTTACCCGAAGCAGCTGCTGGATCAGTTCGGATGTAACGTTAGAAGTGCAGACGATCAGATTTGCACTGCGGTTCTGCATTCCACTTTCCTGTTCCACCAGAAAGGCTCCATCCGGATAATCCGCAGACGGTTCCGCCTCGATGGGGTGAAACCGGCGGATATACTCCATGTCACTCTCTCCGCCCTTTGGAATCGACCGGCGCACCTGATTTTTGCGGTCACAATAGATCAGGGAATACCCAACATCCTGCCGTTTCAACACTTCCAGGATAGAAAAAGCTGTTTCCAACAGCGCATCATACAGATCCATCAGTTCTTCTGACTCCGCAGACTGAGCCGCCGTATCCAAAATCAGTGACACATCGCTCTGACAGCTGTTTTCTGATATTTTCGTCATATAATTTACGGTATGCGCCGACAATTTCCAGTGAATCTGCTTCATCGGATCTCCCTCGGTATATTCCCGCACACCGGCATAATCCATTCCGTTTGGCACCGCATTTTTGCGCTCTTCACTGGCGTCCAGAGAAAGCTGTTCTTCCACATCCAGATCTTCCAGCGCATAAATACGCGGTTTTACGAACACTTCATACATTCCATTCAGCGGGATTTTCCGTTCAAACATGCCAAACATATCTTTCAGCCGCACCTGTTTGACGCCGACCTGATAAACACCGATATGTTTCATATCTACGGAAAAAGGGAACTCACTCACAGACCGCGCCGCGATCGTAAAATCCACATCCAGCAGGGCATCCGCATCTCCAAACAGATCTGACACAAAAAATTCCGCATGCGCCCAGGGGCACACAAAGATCGATCTGTTTTTTATACCAAGCTTTAAATCCACCGCTTCTCCACGCAGGCAGGCTGTCTGTCCCTTTTCCATGCCTCCGGCTGTCACTTCGATCTGTCTGCTCTGCACCGTCAGAACTATAAATGCCAGAATTCCAAGGAAAAGCAGGAAGAAAAATGCTGCGTAACCATACATACTGTTGATGTAGCGCGCCGGAAACAATGCCGCCAGTAACAAAATGATCCAGAGGATCACCATCGGCCACTGTCTGTGCTCTGTTTTTTTGTTCCGTGACTTCTGTCGTCTCATCTTTTTGCATCCTCCGCAGATACCGGAACGATAATTTTATTCAGAATCTCCGCAATGACATCCTGTGCGGTACGTTTTTCTGTCTTTGCCGCATGGGTCAGCATCAGTCTGTGTCCCAGCACGTATGGTGCCACATATTTCACATCATCCGGGATCGTGTAACTTCTTCCCTGATACAGGGCATATACTTTCGCCAGAGAATACAGTGCGATACTTCCTCGCGGACTGCTTCCAAGACGTACATCCGGGTGATTTCTCGTTACCTCCACAATCTGTACGATGTAAGAAGCCACCTGACGGGTCACATGTACCTGTTCTGCCAGCTCTGTCAGTTCCACTACGGTCTTACCGTCTGTCACGGCACTGATCTCACGTTTTTCCTTCTTTCCGTTCATGATAATATCCACCTCATTTTCAAAGGAAGGATATCCAAGGGAAATCTTGATCATGAAACGGTCAATCTGTGCCTCCGGCAGCTGATAAGTTCCCAGAGACTCGATCGGGTTCTGGGTAGCCAGTACCATAAATGGCGGCTCCATATGATATGTTTTGGAATCTACCGTTACCTGACGCTCCTCCATGATTTCCAACATACTGGACTGAGTTTTTGCCGGTGCACGGTTGATCTCATCCGCCAGTACGATGTTGCTCATGGCTGCACCCGGACGGAATTCAAATTCCCCTGTTTTCTGATTGTAAATAGAAAAACCGGATACATCGGAAGGCATAACATCCGGTGTAAACTGGATTCGGTTAAATCCACACGCAATGGTTTTTGCCAGTGCGGATACCAGACTGGTTTTTCCCACACCCGGGATATCCTCGATCAGCACATGACCGCCAGCCAGCATACAAAGTACCACCAGCTCGATCTGTTCCTGTTTTCCGTGGATCACACCGCCGATATTTGCCACAATGTCTTTTATTTTTTTCTGAGCTTCCACTGCCTGAACATCGTCCAGTCTGTTGCCGGAACTCACTTTTTCCTCAATCTTCTGTTCACTCATTCTTTTATGCTCCTCTTAATTTTCTGTCCTGTCTGTATCGCTTCTGCCCTGTAACCGCTGCTGAAAGCGTGGAACACAGAAACGCACTTTTTCTCCGCCATCATTCAAAAGCTCCAGTACCTGCACCTGGGAATGGTAGGCCTCATACAAATTCTTTTCCGTAACGATATCTGCCGCATCCCCAAACACAAAGGAATGATCCCGGAACAAAAGCAGCGTTTTCGCATTACAGTAAAAAGCCTGATCCGGCATATGGCTTGTAAAGATCACGCAGATCCCCTGTTTTGTCAGATTTTGGATACACTCCATCACCAGAATCATATTTCCGTAATCCAGATTTGCCGTCGGCTCATCCAGAATTAAAATCTGTGGTTCCTGTGCCAGCGCCCGGGCGATCATAAGAAGCTGCCGTTCACCACCGGAAATATCCGTGTAAACCCGGTCACGCAGATGGCGGATTCCGGTCAGGTCAAGCACCTGCTCCACCACCTCATAATCATGCTTGGATGGCTGACGGAATGTCCCGATTTGTCCCATTCTTCCAAACATCGCCACATCCCGGACCAGATACGGGAACGCCGGGATATGCGCCTGCTCCACATAGGCCATCTTTCGGGCAATCTGCGCCGGTTTCCAGCGTGTGGTGTCTTCTCCATCCACGCAGATTTTTCCGCCAAGGGCAGGAAGCAGATGTAAAATCGTCTTAAAAAGTGTGGATTTTCCTACGCCATTCGGTCCCAATATGCAGCAGATCTCTCCGGAAGACACCTGAAATGATACATTTTTTACAATTGGATGCCCCGCCTCATATCCACAGCTCACATCCTGAATTTCTAATTTCATACTTCAAACACCTTCCTTTGCTTTGCCACTGCAATAAAAAATATCGGCATAATGCATACGCTGATGATGAAATTAACCGGTAACTCCGTTCCTCCAATATAAATAAGAGAGGAAATGATCCTGCATCCCATCAGCAGGGAAGCGCCCCAGAACATGCTGATCACGGAAACCTGTCGGAAATCCGCACCCACCATCCGCCGCACCAGATGCGGAATCGCCATGGAGATCATACCCATATCACCACAGTGAATGATCGCAGCGGTCATCATGACCACGCCGCAGACCTGTCCGATCCCACGCAGCACATTACCCCGAATGCCCTGCATCTGAGCCTCATCCGCAGAAAAGGCCGCTGCATTAAAGCGATAGCGGATCAGTACCATCGGCACCAGACTGACCGCTAACAAAATCAGAAACAGACTCATACTGAGACGGTCCGTCTGAACCACGGTTCCCATAGTAAGCTGCTGATACACCAGCAGGTCATCGTCCTCCAGATTGTACATCATGTACATCGTAACTACCTGTAATGTCTGAGATACGATGGAACCCGCCATCACCATCTCAAGCACGGAATAGGAGGCTCTTTTTCCTCCGGCCAGCCTTCCCAGCAGCAACACGCCCACAACTACCACGATCGTCATTGCATAACAGATCCGATAGCGCATAAACGGCATAAAGGTCACAGCCGCTCCGTAAAAATATACCATCAGCACATTTCCAAACTGAACCCCGGCTGTCGCTCCGATGATATTCGGTGACGCCATCGGGTTGTAGTATACTGTCTGAAAAATAGCGCCAGCCAGCGCCGTTCCCATACCGGAAATGGCAAACACGATCGTCCTTGCCAGACGTGTCAGACTGATCTGATACGTCGGAAGTGCCGCCAGCAGTTCCGCTTCATTAAGAGAATAAGATGTGTGAAACAGCCTGGACCAGAACAGCCGAAATGCAGTAAACAGATTTTTCGCAGTCTCTGCCGGTGAAATAAATCCCGGTTTCGATGTTTTAAAGCACAGGCTCAGCAGAAACAGCGCAATTACGATTCCACCGGAAATCAGATACCATTTTCTGCTTTTTTTTCGATCCTGCCGCATACAGTTTTGTATCTCAGCTTTATCTACTGCCATTTCTGCCGCCTCCTTTCTTTCTCAACAATACGATCAGCAGCGCCGCACTTCCGATCAGGCTGGTAAACAGATTAAGGGAGTGGATCATTCCGAAAAAACGTGCCATGTCATAGATCAGCGTCAGAAGGATCGCACCAGCTGCCACCGATGCCGGAAACAGTTTCCGAAAATCTGCGCCGACACTTTTTCGCACCAGCTGCGGTGCCATAAATCCGATAAATGCAATGTGTCCCACATAAGAAATGGTCACAGCCGTCATGATCGTAGAAAATACCATGATGATGATCTTATATTTTCGAACATTCACACCCATGGTATACGCAGTCTCTTCTCCCATGGACATCTGATTTACCTTGCCTGCACACAGTGCCATAATCACGATACACGGGATAAGCACCACTGCCATGCTCAGAAAATGTTCCAGACTGTAAGCCCGGTCCAGAGAACCCATAGAAAGGCTCCGAATCTCCTGGATACGTGGATCAGATGGATTTTTCACGATCATATAATACTGAACGACACCGCAAAAACTGCTGATCACAGAGGAGAAAACCATACCGGTCAGAATCATTCCCGCAGAAGAAACCTTTCCACGGCCGGCGATCGCTGCCACGCCAAGCACCAGCAGGCACGCGCCGATACAACCCGCCAGAATAAAAAGCTGCTGTATATTTCTTGAAAAAAACGTGGACTGCTCCTGCATCGCCACCAGATCTTCATAGTGATATACCGTGATCGCCGACTCCGTTCCACTAAGCATCAGTAAAATGTACAGCAGATTTCCCAGAGTTCCACCGGATTGAATACCGAGTGTGGACGGTCCTGCCAGCACATTTTTCAACGTTCCCTGCATTAACGCACCGCAAGCCGCAAGAGATGCGCCTGTCAGTCCAACGATCAGATAACGCAAGATCTGCAGATCAATGCTTCCCGGCGTTCCGTTTCCTATGATAAAATTGTAAAAGTTTTCCAGATTCTGCCGGATAATGTCCAGTGCGTAGGCCGGGGAATAGATCCACTCTGATCCGGCGGAATGTTCCACAATGAAAAACAGCGAGCAGAAGAACACGGCGGCATAGATAAAAAATAAAATTGTCACTATGCTCCAGTGCTTATACTCTTTTTTCTCCCGTTTCTGAAAAGCCTGAACATCATCTTCCACATGCTGAATATGGATACGTGTTTCTTTTATCTCGTCTTTCTGTCTTCGTTCCAACATACACTATTCTCCCAGGATCGTTCCGGTATTCACATCCATCTGGTAAAAGGTACTGTAAAATTCAGATACCAGGCTGCGCACCTCATCCATGGAACAGCCACCCTGAAATTTTCCGGACAGCCAGGCTGCTTCCAGCGGACTCTCCACATATCCGTTTGTCCAGCTTCCCAGCCCTGTCGGATTGACATAAATATCATAATCTGCATGAATGACTGATTTTACAAATTCGCTTCCGGCCATAAAACCATAATCGGTACTGTATGGTCCGTTCTGTATTTTTCCATAAACCTGCCAGTGAATATCTGACCGCAGGTGATCCCGGATCGATGCATTTGCCACTACCACCGCCGGAAAATTTTCTTCTCCAAGGCAGACTCCGGTATACAGATCACTCAACAGATTATAATTTCGGTTCTGACTGCCCTGCGTTCCACTGATTCTCTGCAGCCATGCGCCATCCTGCAGCGGATTTGCATACGTTGCATCCAGGCCATTATTGCTTACTCCTGCCAGCTGCATGCTTGCGCTCAATGACATATTTCCTGCAGAAACTGCTGCAACAGCTGCTCCGGTTCCGGACTGATATACGCCATATTGAGAACTTGAAATTTCCCATGCCGCGGTATCATCCCAGGAAGCAATATAAATGGTTGACTTTCCTGCGCTTCCGCTTCCAACAATTCCCGTCACCTTATCAACCCAGGAAGCATATTGCTGCGCGATCGCCGGGGCATTTTTGCCTCCGTCTCCACTGCGGTCTCCCAGCACCGTTCCAACCAGTGTCACCGCTTCCTTGATATGATCGAAGGAATCCGGTTTTGGCAGAACCACATAAGCGATCCCCGCAGTTTCTAATTGTGTTACCTGATCCTGACTGAAGGTATTTGCTCCACTGATTTCAAAACATACATCCGGTTTTGCGGACAGCAGTGCCTGAAAATCAGAGGCTAAGATTGTACCTGTTCCATCACCGCTCCACCAGGTCTGCACATTAGACAAACCGGTTCCAAAAGCGCTCTGTGCCATGGAATTTCCAGTCAGGCTCTGGGAAGATCCAACCAGCCGTTCCGAACCGCCAAGCATTCCAACCATAATTCCGATTTCTCCCGGCGCTGTCACACCATTTACGGTCTCCGGGACAGACACAGTCACACCACGGGCATCCACGATCTGCTTTGTATTTTTATCATCGGAAGGGGTATATCCATTATCTCCGCCCCCGGTATTTCCCTGGTCATGATCCGCTCCATTTTGGTCATTTCCGCCTCCGTCAGTCGTTCCCGACGGATTTGTCTGCTGATCCGGTGCTGTCTGATCCGTTCCATTCGTCTGTGCATTTTCCCGATATTGTGAGGTATAGGCAGGATTCTGATTCGCAGTATTATTTCCGGAAACCGGCCGGTTCTGCTCCTGATCCCGCTTGGATTCAGCCTGGTCAACCTGCTCCATGGAAGCCAGCTGTTCATCCTGCTCCGTGTTGTCCGGTTCATTATCCTCAGATTCATGATCCTCATCCTGTGTATGATTTTGTTCATAAACAACCTGCTCCAGCACTGGACTTGTCCGGCAGCCGGCCAGTGACAGGGTCATAATCCCCATCATAATGAGAAAAATATTTCGTTTTATCATATAATAACTTATCCTGTACTTCAACAGAAACCAGGGCGTAAAGCGCCCTGGTTGTCATGTCATTTTGTATTCTTATTTTTGTTAAAACTATTATGCTACTTTTCCGTTATGTACTGTGTAAACTTTTCCGTTGCTTTTTACACGTCCATTATAGTTAAAGTTTACTTTACCATTCTGTACATACCACCAGCCATTCTGGTTGTTTGCAAGTCCTGTGTAGCTGAAGTCTACTTTTCCATTTACGATCTTCCACCAGCCGTTCTGGTTATTTGCAAGTCCGTTATAGCTGAAATCAACTTTTCCGTTTACGATCTTCCACCAGCCGTTCTGATTGTTTGCAAGTCCGTTATAGCTGAAATCAACTTTTCCGTTTACAATCTTCCACCAACCGTTCTCATTATTGGAAACACCGTTGTAGCTGAAGTCTACTTTTCCGTTTACGATCTTCCACCAGCCGTTCTCGTTGTTGGAAATTCCGTTGTAACTGAAATCTACCTGACCTTTTTTGATCTTCCACCAGCCGTTCTGGTTATTGGAAATTCCATTGTAGTTGAAATCTACCTGGCCGTTTTTGATCTTCCACCAGCCGTTTTTGTTATTGGAAATTCCATTGTAGTTCCAGTCTACACGGCCATTTGTGATCTTCCACCAGCCATTCTGGTTATTTGCTACTGTATTGTCAAATGCAACCTGACCGCCAACTACATGCCACCAGTCGTTCACGCCTTCCACAGTTCCCGGAAGAACGCTGTTTACACCAGTATCAACTTTACCATTCTGTACATACCACCAGTTTCCATCGCTGCTCTCTGCAAAGCCGTTGTAAGAAAGATCCGGTGTACCGTTTACTGTATAATATAAACCTTCTACACCATCTACAGTCTCATTTACAACATCTGTCACATCAGCGGCTCCATCATAAGACCATACTTTCTGCATATTTGCTTTGTCAGCAAACAGGTTTTTATGTGCATAGTAATAAGATTTTCCTTCTGCAAGTTTTGCTGCGATATTTGCGCTGCTGTAATTGCTGCTCATTGTTTTCTCCATGCCAACCGGAAGTACAACATCTGCAAATGTGTTCTGTGTGATATTTTTCAGGCTTGCAATATCTTTTACATGATAGAAGTTCTCATAGAAATAAGCACACATATCAACCGGGTTGATATCAAGTACATCGCTGTAAGCATATCCAACAAAGTAACCAAATCCCATTCCGTTCTCGATGGAGTTCATTGTGATTCCATAAACAGTATCCGGATACTCTGTGATAACCATCTTACCATCTTTCTGATCATCACCGGTCAGTCCCATGCTGTTTAAGATAGCCTGTCTTGCCATTCCGTTTGTTGCATTGCTTGTTACATTACCAGCGCCGTAATCACCGCCGCCTCCGGTAGAACCACAGGTTACGATAACATCTGCCTGCATCAGTTCATCTTTTGTAACAACATTTTTTCCAAGAACATCTGCCAGGTTATTTGTAACCAGATCAAGATATTCCACACCACGTACATTGGATGTAGCAGCCTGTGTATCTGCGTTTGCCAGAGAGAATGTTCCGTCACTGTTGATTGCGACTACATGAGCAACCGTTTTCTTGTCCAGTCCTTTTGCTTTCAGCTGAGACAGTACATAGGTAGAAGTACCGCATACATAATCGCCAAATTCCTCTGCGATTTCTGTCGGATCACCGTAACGGCCTACTTTACCGGTTTTGGCAGTGATCTCATTCATTTCCTCTGCTACGGTATTCAGTGTAACTACCATATCGTATGTAGTTGTCATAGAGTAATTGATCAGAACCGGTGAATAATTCTCATCACCTTCCTGATAGTATTCAGCACCGATTGTGCCTTTTCTGATATCTTCGATCATTGATGTATAATCGTTACCATTTTTATCAGGATTTACACCGATCAGGATGTCTGGTCTGTTTGCAAGAGAAATAGAGGTACCATAACCATCTACAACCGTTGTATCAGCCTGTGCCGGGTTTGCTGCAATATTTTTTTCCGGGATCAGAACTGCATCCTGTGTTGTCTCAAGACCATTCTCTTTTGCATAGAAATTGTAGAAATAATTGTAGTAATATGGATCCGGATTCTCGTTTGCACTTGTTCCGAATGCTCCAAGCATCAGTTTTGTCTTTGCCTCATCCAGTGTGGACGGCATAGAACCATTGATCATACTGAATCCGCAGGATGTATTGATTCCCAGGATCTCCGGCATAACGGATGCTGCACGGTGAACAGATGCTGTGATCACATTGTCATCCACTGCCATCGGTGCTGTCGGCGCATCAAAATTGTAACTTGGGGTTGCTGCGTTTGCACTCAGTGCGGAGCCGCCTAACATGCCGGCTGTAAGTGCAAGTGCAAGAAATGTTTTGTAACTTTTCTTTGCTTTCATTTTGTTATCTTACTCTCCCTTCCTAATAAGCACGACAAATCCCTTATTTTTTGTCTTGTTTTATGTTTTTTTGTCGTGTTTTGTCCTATGTTTAACTATCATACCGCTATTTCATTTAATCGTCAAGCAGTCTTTTAGATCAAATGGTCAAACTTTGTTTTTACATCGGTATATTCTTGGTATACCATATTTTTCAACAAAACACAAGTGCCTCTCGGCACCCATGTGATACGTTTTACTTATCATTTTATAAGTTTATGTTTTTTATTTTTACTGTTTCGCCTGCTTTGTATCCTTTACGGCCAAGTTCCGTCACCAGGATACCGTTGCACTTTCCGGCACCTTCCTCCATGGAAGCAGCTCTCCCGATCGGTTTTGCATACCACTGTCCATCCTTTTTCGTCAGGATCACCCTTGTGTAAATCTCCATAAATGGCGGACTGTTCAAATCCTCTTCCAGCACTGCCAGTGTCTCAGATTCATTCTGCTCCACATATCCCTGATAACGGTAAACAGCCGGCTTTACAGCCCAGTCGCAGACTGCAAACGCTGCCAGTGTCGGTCCCGGTACATTGATCACCAATGTCTGACCAACCAAAGATACCGACATCGGACGTCCCGGCGCACTGCGCACATAATGCTGCAGCACCTGTCCCATTTCCTGCAACAACGGAATTGACAGATCTTCGGATCCTTTGGAAGAACCACCATTGATCAGTACAATATCCGACTGCTCCACGGCCTCTGTCAGAGCATCCCGCAGCTGTGTCATCTGATCCCTTACGATCGGCATGCACCGATACTGTGCGCCCCAGCCTCTGACCAGACTTCCGACCATCAGACTGTTTGACTCGATATTTTGTCCACGGGCCGGAATTTCTCCCGCCGGGATCAGTTCACTTCCGGTTGGCAGAAATGTCACCACCGGCCGTTTGCTCACCCAGACTTCTTTCACGCCGCCGGTGGCCAGAGAGGCCATACGATACGGAGTGATGCGGTATCCCTTCGGAACGATCAGCTCGTCTTTTTTCACCATGCTGCCGCAGGGACGCACAAATTTTCCTTTCACGATCTCCGCCGGATCACTGGTGATCCGCACGCCATTTTCCAGCAGTTCCACTTCTTCAATCGGAATCACCGTATCAAATGCATCCGGGAAATCATCGCCGGTATCTGCCCGCACATAATCCGTTCCATACTGCCAGTTTTCTGTATCCGGCATCTTTCCGTCTGCAAAATCCGCTGAACGCACTGCTATACCGTCCATTGCAGATGATCGAACCACCGGCAGGGAATGTACGGCCACCGTATCTCTGCTCAGGATGCGCCCTTCCGCTTCCGTCAGTGGAATACACTCTTCTTTCTGCTCCGGCTTCCACGCCTCAAACATTAATTTTGTAATTTCCGCCCGGCTCAACGCCTTTTTTTCTGCTTCTGTCTGCATACCTTATTCCTCCCTTTTCCTTTAGCAAACATAGCATACTCATTTTGATTCGTCAATCTACATTCCGGACAGATATCTGCTCTCTAATCCGTCCTGTTGCAGATTTTTCCATTCTTCATCTCATACACTTCGTCACACAAAATCTGAATATCCTCTTTGTTGTGACTTGCGATCAGCACAATTTTGCCCGGTCTGCGAAATTCCAGAATCAGATTTCTCATCTCGTCAATACCGGATTCATCCAGTCCGTTCATCGGCTCATCCAGGATCAGAATATCCGGATCTTCCATGATGGCCTGAGCGATTCCAAGCCGCTGCTTCATTCCCAGAGAATATTTTCCCACATGTTTTCTGGAAAGCGGATCCAGCCCCACTTTGCGGATGGCATCCATGACTTCTCTTTTCCCGATCTTTCCTGTGATCTTCGCCAGATAAAGCAGGTTTGACATTGCGCTCTCCTGCCATAAAAATCCCGGATTTTCAATCAATGCCCCCAGATTTTCCGGGAAATCAACATCCTTTCCGATCTGTTTCCCGCGAACGGTCACATCTCCCAGATCCGGATGCAGATAGCCGCAGATCAGTTTAAACAGCACCGATTTACCGGAACCGTTTCGTCCCACAAATCCATAAATATGATTCTCATATAAGTCAAGATTGATATCCTGCAGCACATTTTCCCCTTTAAAGGACTTACTCACATATCTGATCTCAATCATTTTTTCCATCACCGAACCTCCTTAACAACAGCTTCTTTCCTCTTCCATAAATTACAAAAAACAAACTTACAAACACACAGAACTGGATCACGATCACCGGCAATATCCGAAAACCGTCCGCACCGTAGCTCTGCACCGTGTAATGATACATTCCCCAGCAAAACGGAACCTGCCAGGGAGCAACACACTTTTTTACAACTGAAACCTTTGCCAGACCTTCCCCAAGAATACAGATTCCCGCCGCCAGCTTCATATTTCCAGACAGCAGGTACAGCCACAATGCAATGCCCAGTAAAAACAAACTGTGCACACCGATCAGGCACAGGCAGAGTACGTATATCCACTGCCAGTCATTCTGCCAGATGCAAAATGCCGTCAGTGCTCCGCAAAAAATGCCAAAAGCCAGAATGATCAGTCCCATCATTTTTCTCAAAATCTGCTTCCACCAGATCTCCAGGCTCTGATACCGATGTCCGCACAGATAACCTCTTCTAAATTCCGTCTCACAATACCATAACCCCAATAACCACACCGGTGAAAAAACGAAAAACCATAAAAGCAACTGCCTTGCATCTAAATAGTCAATGGGATACAGGATCTGAGCCTCCGGATCAACATTCTCCGATTCCGGAATCCATCCGGTTCCTCCTAAGAACTGTATTTTACTAAACACCAGAAACGCTACACCAACTGCTATTATCACGCCAAGAAGCAGTGCTCCGTACCACCACTTCTCCTTTGCGGCTCCCTCATACTCAACTCTACGGATTGCATTCTGACCAGTCCGGCTGTTTTTCTGATATTCATTAACCTTTCCACTATTCATGCTGTCCTTCCCCCTGCTCTTTTTTCATCTGTTCTCTCCAGCATGTTCTCCCAGTCGGGATTTACTGCTCCGCTACTTCCACTTCTATAAGAGATAAACAATAACACATCATTCCTCGCTTTCTGTCAGTTGAAAATCTGCATGCTTCACTCATGTTTCACCTGCCTTTTTGCGATCAGCAATATCACGACCGCTACCGCCACAATACCGCATATAAAATAAAGATACGGCACCAGCAGACTATCCCCATAATCCGCATCATACCGAAGCATACACGCAGATTCCACCGGATTCGGAATTAACAGGAATTCCAGTTCATATACCACAAAATACAATGCAAATGCAATGTATCTGTTTTTCACCAGCAACGAGATCAGCAGTGCAATCTCAGCCCACAAGACTCCAAAAAGTATCATCAGTATGAAACGAAACAGATATACGCTGTCCTTTCCATATGCCTCCATGATTCTCTGCCAGATTACCTGTTTGTCATTATTCTGAAAAGCTACCCTTGAAGAATTTCTTGTAAAAAACTGGATTGGTCCCACTGACACCAGAAACGTGATTCCGGTACACACACCACCGGAAATCCCAACAGCGATCACTTTATACCACACATATTTCGTGACAGAGATCCGCTGGCGGATCATCTGCAGATATCCACTTTTCCGTTCTTCCAGAAAGGAAAAGCTATAGGGAAGCCCCGGAAATATCCCGGCATAGATGATATAAGAAGACAACGCAAACAACGCAAAAAACTCTTCCAGTCCATTATAGTAATCCGATTCAAAAATACCCCCCGCAAATTGACCCAGCCAAATATCATTTCATGATACAACAGCGCAATTCCAAGCCCGCAGGCCACCACCATTTTCCAGTTAAAAACCGACCGCTTTATCATTTCTCTCAGCATCCGGTTCTCACACCTCCTGTCCGGCACATTTATGCCTTTTATTTTTTTTTAATAATTTTTTTGAGTAAACATTTCATTCAATAAAACAGGCTGTCTTTCCTATTTATTCAGGACAAAATCAACTCTCCCGTCTGTGCATTCACACAAATATATACATTTGGATTATCTTCCCTATACAATAGCCACACAGGGAAATACTTCTGATTTGTTGAATCCACGCAGTATGCCAGCGTCAGCTTTGTATACACCATATCATTCCATCCTTTAATTTTTCCCTCTGCCGCATTTTCTTTCACAACCGCAAGGAAGTCATCCACAGAAATTATGGATACTTTTTTCTGTTCCTGCAGCTCTATCACCCCATTGGTCTGAAAGCTTGATACTCCCTCATCCGTGTTAAAAGCCCATTCCCATACAAAACTGCCATCCTCCTTTACCAGCGGCAGACCACCTTTACAAGAAGTCATTGTTACATCTACCATATACTGCCCTGCATTTTCTCCCAGTTCACTGTCAAGCACCATGGTTTCCACTCCAAACTCACGGAAAAGATCCTGTGTTTCCTGCGTCATCCGTGCAAGCCGGTCTTCCAGTTCCTGCGTCGGACAGTTTCCCTTTTTATAAGGAAATTCCGTCACGTCCGGTATCACTTTATTTCCAAAGTTTGCAATCTGCTCTGCCGACTGAATTTGATAAACCATCTGCAGTTTTTCCTCTCCATTGACCTCTTTTTGCAGCCACCACTCCTGAATTCCATATTGTGACGAAATCTCATCCAGCTTTTCCCCATTTGTCAGATAGGTTTCTGCCTCTTCTACGGTTGGCAGCGTCTGTGTAAAAGTTCCTTTTCCAATATCCGTGGTTGGTATCTCCACACTTGCCGAAATATAAATATCTCCCCCCACAGCAGACTCCGGAACAGCAAATGTTTCTTCAATCTGGCGTCCCTGTTCCTTTTCCAGACTTTTATTCAACGCCTGTATCGCTTTTTGCGATACTTCACTGTTGCTCATCGCGGACTCTGCGTCTGCTTCTGTCTCCGGATCCGCACACCCGCAGGCCAGCATACTCAGTGCACAAGCCGCTGCAATTCCCAGATATTTCCACTTTCTTCTATTTTCTGTTCCACGCTTCCTTTTTTTATTGGTCATTTATCCTGCCCCCTTTCTTTGGTTCTCCAATCTGTTGCATTTATTATGACATACTTTTTCCCGGTTCTGTTTTCTTTGTCTGCAAACGGTATTTTTTTGTCCGCGAATGGTTTCCAAAATCAAACAGATATTTGAAATTGACTCAAAACGCTTCCTTTATTTCTTCGAACTGACGCATAATCTCCCCACAGCTGCATATGATGTACAAAGTATGGTATGAGGGGGAAACTGCTGAATGCGCGCAAAGACAAAAATTGTAGTACTTCACATGAAGGAAGTCATTTATACAACTATTTTTATTATTCTTGGCATTGTACTTATTTTTTTACTGATCTACATGTTTGGTCCCGGCCGGCATCAGAAAGCAGACTCAGATCAGCCCAAATACAAAGCCGGTGTATACACATCTTCCATTCAGTTTGAAGGCCAGACACTGGATGTGCAGGTCGTCGTGGATGAAAATCACATCAATTCTGTGTCCTTTGTCAATCTGAATGACACCGTAGCGACCATGTATCCGCTAATGCAGTCCTCCATGGACAGTATCAGCGAGCAGGTCTGCCAGACACAGTCCGTCGACAATATTTCTTATTCGGAAGAAAATCAGTATACCGCTTCCATGCTGCTAAACGCCGTCGAATCCGCGTTAAACAAAGCTGTCGTTTCGAATGCGGATACCTCGGAATGAATTACAGATATCACAGAACCATCGATATACAGACAAAAGCCATGGACAGATTATGATTTTCGCTAATCTCTCCATGGCTTACTTCCATCTCAGTCTGAGTTAAAACTCCCACTTCTGTAAGAGGTGAGTAATAACAAATTTTTCTCAGTGATAGTCAATTTTCCTTCCTTACCGCTTTATCTAATTGAATCAGGCATCTTCCTTAATTGGGTTAAAAAACAGCATCACGGAAGCACAAAATATTCCTTTTTCACAGGTACACTGAAACGTTCCCTGATATTTTTCTGCCACATCCGCTACATTCTGCAGGCCCCATCCATGCAGGCCTTTTTCTTTTTTGGATGTCTCCGGAAGTCCCTCTTTCGGCAGTTCTGTCTGTATACATGGATTTTCTACCTGTATGAGCAGAAATTTTTGAATTTTCCGCATGGTTATTTTTATGTCAGACTCCTGCCGGGGCAGCTTTTTCACCGCTTCCATGGCATTGTCCACCAGATTTGAAAGCACTGTACACACATCGGTCTCCTGTATTCCCGCGTCCTTCCAGAATTCCGCATTGATCTGATACGTCAGATGTCTGTCCCGCATCATCTGGGCTTTGCTGTTTAGCACCACGTCGATCAGCTCCACACCCGTCCATGTGATTTTCCGCATGGACTAAATCGGTTCACTGATATCCGTAATATATCCCTTGGCTTCCTGCACGCGGTTTTCCTCCAGCAGCTGATACAAGGTATTCAGATGATTGTTCAGATCATGATACAGCTTGGCATTCCGATTGTACATTTCATTCAGACTCTGGTACTTTTCCTCCAGAAGCTCCCGTTTCATCGTCTCCGTTTCGATGCGCTGTTTCTTTCCACTCAGATCAAAATCCAGCAGTAACACAAAAAAGGCGATCACCAGTCCCGCCAGCAGGATCAGGCTCCATTTCAGACCAGCCTTCAGCTCCCAGTTCCATACAATATCCAGCACCTGTTCGTAGCAGACGATTCCTGCCACCGCCACGAAAAATACTTTCAGCATTTTATTTTTTACCAGGCTCATCCGAACCACCGTCCGGCGGCACAGCACCAACGCAGCCATCTCCACCACCCAGGTTCCCAGTATAAAACCGATCTGTATCCGTCCTTCGGAATCGAGAACTGCATCCGCGCGCATCCCTAGAAACCGCTCCTGAAATAAAACTGCCATCACAAACAGTTTCCAGCTTCTTTTTATCACACTGGCAAACGCTGTCACAGAAAGAATTCCAAAGGATTCCTCCCGCACCAGATACCAGCCTCCAATGCACACGACCATGCATTTTATCAGCAGACACATCACACTAAAATGATTTAAACGGCAGATCAGTGTCCCCATGCAGGCACATAAAATCGCTGCCACGATCACCTGTTTTTTCTTTTTCTGTCGATACAGCCTGCAGATCAGATCAAAATACAACACATACTCCGAACTGTCCGTCAGTATCTGTATCAGATAAATTACCGCACTCATATATTCCTGCTCCACAATGTCTGTAACGCAACTTTCGTCTCATTCAACCGTCCACGGCTGACCGGAAGCCTTTCTCCGTTATCCAGCTCCACCTCATCTCCGCGGATCAGCGAAATATGAAGCAGATTCACAATACATCCGCGGTCCACAAACACAAATTCCTCCGGATCCAGTTCCTGATACACCTGGTTCAGGCTCTTCCGCTCCCAGATCACTTCTCCCTGTTTCAGCGTAAACACACTGTTTTTTCCATCTTTCTGAATATAAAGGATCCGCCGGTACGACACTTTTTCCAACTGGTTCCTTCTCCTGTTCCATAAACGTCAGAACCTGCTGCTTTAACGTCTCGATCATCTGACTGGAATCATCACAAATCGCAATCCTGATCATCTCTTTTCACTCCCAACAACTGTAACTTTCCCCATAGTCTTGTAATTCCCCTATTCTTTGCTATTTTCTTCATCCTCAGACTGTTCCTGCACAGTCTGCTGCTTTCCTCTGGCAAAAACAGTCCTCATTATACTTCTTTATAAAAAAGAAAGACTGATCACATCTTTTATGCAATGAGCCTTTCTTTCCAGTTTCATTCTATTGGTTTTTCATCCGTTTTAAATCAGCGGCCGCTTCAGACATTCTATTCTGCGGAACTGTCGGTATCTGACAGAGTGCCCAGATAATCATTCAATGCTGTCATGCTGATTTCTGTCTTCGTGGTTGGTTTCTTCTCCTGATAATAGGAATAACCGGAAAATCCGATCCAGCATACAATTGCTGCTGCAATGACTACACCAACGGTTCTTGCCAGCACACGGTTTCTTTTCTCTTTTTTAAGTGTCTGCTTTCTGTTTTTCTTTTCTTCTTTATATCGATCAACTTTTGCCTGACTCATAATTCTGATAAGCTCCTTTTTGCTTTCTTTCCCAAAAAGTATAGCATACCTGCTGTGGTTCGTCAATTTTTCTTACATATGCAATGTAATTAGTAACCGTCCCCTTCTTGAATTATCATTCAAGAAGTATCGTTCGCAAAGCGAACTTATTTGTCTCTTGAAAATACCAAATATTCCATATATCATAGAACATATAAAAATAATGTATTCTTGCAATTTTTCCAGATATTTTTCTGTGATTTCAGGGATACTGCGTATTTCAAAGGAGAATTTTTATTATGAAAACAGCTGTATTGTACGGGAAAGAAGACATTCGTATCGAAGACCGCCCGGTTCCGAAGCCGGGTCCTGGCCAGATGCTTGTAAAAATTGATTATGTTGGCATCTGCGGTACCGATATCGAATTTTACAAACTCGGTCAGACACCGACACCACTGCCAAAAATTCTCGGACATGAGAATTCCGGAACCATCGTGAAACTCGGTGAGGGTGTAACCGGTTTTGAAGTCGGTCAGCGTGTCTTATGCGGACCGCCTGCACACTGCAAAGAAAACTGCTCCCCATGCAAAGAGGGCAAAACAAACATCTGCATCCATGGTTTTCCACGTACCGCAGGCATCGGAATGCCGGACGGCGGTTATGCCGAATATCTGCTGATCCAGGATGTGGCCCACACCATGATCATTCCGGTTCCGGACAATGTAAAAATGGAAGATGCGGTACTTTTTGACGTGATCTGCGTAGCTCTGCATGGCATCCGCATGTCCCGGTTTAAGATCGGTGACTCCGTCGTTGTATCCGGCATGGGACCTGTTGGTCTGTCTGCTGTCCAG
This sequence comes from Dysosmobacter segnis, assembly GCA_963659325.1. Taxonomy (GTDB): domain Bacteria; phylum Bacillota; class Clostridia; order Lachnospirales; family Lachnospiraceae; genus Eubacterium_I. Next base: position 1,849 of record CAVKTR010000003.1, on the reverse strand, counting down.
TTTTTGAAAGCCGGTGGCGCCAACAAGATCATTGCACTGGATGTAACAGACAGCAAAAAGGAAGCTGCCCTGGCTTACGGCGCAGATTATTTCCTGAATTCCGCCACAGAACCTGATATCGCTGCTTCCATCCGTGAAATTCTCGGTTCCGATGTAGGCGCTGACATTGTATACGAGTGCTCCGGTCATCCGGCCTCCGTGGAAACCTGTGCGTTAAAAGCCGTAAAACCGGGCGGACAGGTTATGCTGATCGGTACCGTTCAGCAGCCGATCAATTTCACCCTCGGAACGGCACAGATTTTTGAGATCGATTTTCAGCCCTCTTTTGTATACCTGCAGGAAGAAGTTGAAATGTATCTGCAGATGCTTGCTGCCGGAAAAATCTCTTTCCCGGGCATGGTAACTGACATTGTTTCACTGGATGATTGTCAGGAGCGGGGACTTGGACGAAAAGACCGCGCATCCCAACTTAAAATCCTTATCAAGCCGGAGGCATAATACATGATGAAACACGATATCACTTATCCGTCCTCTGACGGAAAGACTCAAATTCATGCCATTATCTGGGAACCGGAGGGCTCCCCGAAAGCTGTTTTGCAGATTTGCCATGGAATGGTAGATTATGCGGACCGCTACGATGATTTTGCAAAACACGCAGCTGATCAAGGCTATTACGTAGTAGCCAATGACCACCTCGGACACGGTGCATCCGTCATCAACGACGATCAGCACGGCTATTTCGGACATCCAAATGGCAACGAATGCGTCATTGCGGATATCCACACGCTACGCACTATGACGCAGAAAAAATATCCGGATCTGCCTTATTTTTTCCTGGGACACAGTATGGGATCTTTCCTGACCCGTCAGTATATCCAGATGCACGGCAGTGAGCTTGCTGGCGCCGTGATCATGGGAACCGGTTCACAGCCGGGTATTGTATTACATATCGGCAAGCTGCTCTGCCGCATGATCGCGTTGTTTCGCGGTTGGGAATACCGCAGCGCTTTTGTGGATAACATGGCATTCGGCGGCTATAACAAACAGTTCGAGCCTGCCCGCACGCCAAGCGACTGGCTGACCAAAGATGAGGCGATCATTGATGCCTGTATCAACAATCCATGGTCAACGTTTCGTTTTACCGTCAACGGATATTACCAGATGTTTCGGGGCATTCAGTATATTCAAAACCCGGCGCATATTCAGCAGATTCCAAAAAATCTGCCGCTGTTTTTCGTGGCCGGCGGGGATGATCCGGTCGGAAATAACGGAAAAAGCGTGACGCAGGTCTGCCAGCAGTATAAAGATGCCGGTATCCAGGATGTGCAGATCAAACTTTATCCGGGAGATCGACATGAGATTTTGAATGAAACCGACCGGGATGTGGTTTATGCGGATATCCTTACATGGTTGAATGGGCATCTTGCGTGATTTTGGTTGTGAAAGAAAAAGCTGGAACAAAAATCCAGACGGACACGGATGATTTTCTATCTCCGCTGCGCCGCCTATTCCTGCCTCCTCCCGCGAACTCGCTTGCAAATACAGCGAGCTCAAACACACTCACGGAGGCAGGCTATGCTCGCTTCGCTGACGAAAATCAACCTACCGTCTTGTCCTGGATTTTGTTTCCAGCTTTTTCATTTACACACTGTCAACATAAAAATATCATACCGATTATACATCTATAAAATCTTTCATCTTCATACATTTTTATGTAAAATCAAATGTTGCAGAGTAAATATAGAAAACGTAGCATCTTTTCTCAATGAACGATTTAGCGAGCGACCGCGTTTTGCGAGTTTTGCGCGAGCAGGAACCGACCAGCTTTTATAGGAGGTGGGCGCGAATT
>CAVKTR010000002.1:0-83543 GCA_963659325.1 Dysosmobacter segnis | reverse complement strand
TTTGCCACATACGCATGTACATCCACATTGAAGTTCTCAGAATACCATTTTCTTAAGTTTGCCTCATCGTGGCAGCTGTACATAATACTACGATGCAGGATTCGCGCATTTTCGAAAGAATACGGCAGACCGCTGATGTATACAGAACGTCCTTTTCCGAACTCATGCACTGCCATCTGAACCTCTTTGTCACGCTGAACCAGAATCTCGGTATCCTCCCGGGCAAACATGCTCTTTTTGCCTTCTCCGAAGTCAACATCTTTTGTACAGTCCTCTAAAATGAAGTGATCCGGATGATTTTCCCAGTTATATTTGTCATAGTTTAAGGTAAATCCGGTCTCTTTTTCCACACCGATCACATTGCCAAGCTGAATATATCTGCCCTGATGCTGATGTCCGGTCGGCTCACCGACACCGATAAATCCACCGCCGTTGTATACAAATTTCTGGATAGCCTCTACGATCTGCGAATCTTCCCATTCGTAACCACCAGTATGCGCGGTATCTCCATCACCTACGTTGATAATAACATCAATGTCATTCAGAAGATCTGCATTTGCACGGATATCGTCAAAACTGATGAATTTTACATCATACGGCGCGCCACTCAATGCCTCGATGACGCCAGCATAACTGTAATTCTGTTTTTGATACAGTGCATGATGAACCATATGGCAGCCCCAGGAACGCATCTTGCCCCAGCTATTTAATACGGCAACGGTTTTTACACAATACGGCGTAGTTCCTTTTGCATTTTCATACAGCAGACGGAACTCATCACATACACTCTCAATATACTCAATAAAATCCGGGAACTCACAGGCAAGTTTCAGATATCCGCCGTATCCGATGCGATCGATCGGTTTGCGCAGGATTGCTCTTCTGGCTGTTACCCAGTTTTCTTTTGCTTCTTTTACCGGATCACCACCCTCATGGAACGTATCCGGGAAGAAATATGGTAAAAATCTGCCTTCTCTGTATTTTACGCCTTCCACATCACTGATCAGACGCAGCGTGGAACCGTTTCCGACACTACCTACCAGCGCATCCAGACCAATAGTCTTGAACTCATCCATAAACGGCTCCGTTCCGATCCAATGATCGCCGAGGAACATCATCGCTTCCTTACCTTCTTCATGGGTAATGTCTACCATTTCTTTGGCAAGTTTTGCAACTTCTCTGCGCTGGAACGCCTGGAAATCCTTGAATTCTTTAGATGGGATACGATACTGGTTGTTGAAATATCCCTGATCAATGATGTATTCCGGACGGAATTTGTAACCAACTTCTTTTTCAAACTGATCTAAAATGTATGGGCTTACACTGGCAGAATATCCGTACCAGTCAACATATTTTTCCCTTGCAAGCTCGTCAAATACAAGTGTAAACTGATGGAAAAATGTGGTATAACGAATGACATTGACATGCGGATTTGCCTTACAGAATTTCCGCAAACGCTCCATACTGAATTTATGTGTCTTTGGCTGACGCACATCAAATGTGATCTGATGCTCTACGTCCTTCCAGTCGTTGACAACGGCATTGTACATGTGCACCGGATCCCACATGATGTAAGCCAGAAAACTTACGGTGTAATCATGAAACGGTGTGGCCGGATCAATGGTCACGTCTCCGGTTTCTTCAGAATAAGACCAGTTGTCACAGCTTACTACTTCCCCTGTGGTACGGTCGACGACTTCCCACCAGCGGCGAATGTCATCATGGCTGTTTACTTTCAACATTTCTGGGTAAATACCGGTCATCAGATGAATGGATAATTTGTCAGATTCGGCAGTATAAAATTTTGTCATGATATAACACTGCTGAATCTCATCCGGGTTGGCTTTTGCCCACTCGTTATCCTTTCTCGTTGTATAATAAGTAGAATACACTTTCGCGTCTACATCTTTTAATCCTTCCGGGTAATCGGTTCCATCGCAGTCACGAATAGCGTCTGCACCCCAGCGTTTCATCAGTTCCAATGTCTCCGGAACTACATCGACATCTGTCGGGATCGTTACACGACCTGTCAGTTTCTGATCTCCCATCTTATTTTTTCCTCCTCATGAATTTGGCCAGTTGATTTTTTCAGACTGACTAACTGTACTTATTGTATCATTAAACTTGGGGGATTTCATCTGGTATTTGTACAAAAATGAAATTGAAACTTGTAAAAAAAAGAAGTGGTTCGTGGTCTGATACGGTTTGTTTTGAAAAGTGGAACTTGTTGAATTTGTTTTGTAGTTGGTTTTGTAGGTTGTGAAAGTGGAACTTTTTTAGTTTGTTTTGTGGCTGATTTTGTAAGTTGTGAAAAGGCAGAGTCAGATTTGTCTCGGTCGCTAGCAATCGCTCCCAGAGAAAAATCTGACTCTGCCTTCTTGTACGTTTATGAAATAATGCAGCAAAACTTATTATTGGTATATCACTATGTCAAAAATAAATATGTGTAACGCTCTTTACTTATTTTTTGCAACGCAATGCATTACATATATAAGACATATCGATGCATTCAAATTCGATGTTATTTATCGAGTTGCAAGGAAATAGCCGATAACCGCAATACCAAGTACGATTCGATACCATCCAAATGCTTTGAAGTCGTGTTTTTTGATGTAGGACATCAGGAACTTGATTGCAATAATGGACAATACAAATGCTACGATCATACCGATTGCAAGTAATGCAACTTCTGAGGAATTAAATCCACCGTCGTATTTTAAGATCTTGATCGCGCTTCCGCCAAACATTGCCGGTACTGCAAGGAAGAATGTAAATTCTGCTGCCGCTGTTCTGGAAATACCCAGCATCAGGGAACCAACGATGGTAGAACCGGAACGGGATGTTCCTGGGAAGATTGCTGCGATCATCTGGAACACACCGATCATAAAAGCCTGACCATAGGAAATATCATCGATAGAATCTACTCTTGCAACTTTGTTTTTATTCGCACGCTCTACGACGATAAATACAATACCTACTAAGATCAGCATGATTGCTACTGTCTGGTAATTGTAAAAATATTTGGTAAATACGTCATCCCAGAGGATTCCAACAACACCTGCCGGAATGGATGCAACGATGATTTTTACCCACATTTTGCATTTTCTGCGGCTGATATGTAAACCATGTCTGGTTGACAGCGGAATCAGCTTGTTCCAGTAAATAACTACTACCGCAAGGATTGCGCCCAGCTGGATCACTACCAGAAACAGATCCAGAAATTCTGCACTTACATCTAATTTTACAAATTCATCAAGCAAGATCATATGGCCGGTACTACTGATTGGAAGCCATTCTGTGATACCTTCCACAACGCCAAATAAAATCGCTTTTAATACTTCGATCATTGTTAACATGTTAAAAAGTCCTTTCATATTTTATTAACTACTTAATCTTTATGCCTAGAAGATTCTAACATGCTTCCCACAATATCTCAACTTAATTTTTTATGAGTATTTCTTTTCTAATTTCTAAACTCCCAATTCACTCGGCTCATGTATACAGGAAACAATCATGCTTGCATGAGGAGTTGACTGTATACTTAGAGACGAAGGGAGCGCCTTTTTATGAGCAAAACAACCCTTCCAACCATGTCTGAGCCAGACTGATCCAACTCTGGCACTCCTTTTGTACACCGATTCCATTGGCACGGCAGGTTTCTTCGTTTGCCAGAGAAAGTCCATGACCGCCTACCGGGTAAATATGTAATTCCGCAGAAACGCCCTGCTGCAGACAGGACTGGAAAAAGTAAAGTGAGTTTTCCACCGGAACGGTATCGTCCGTTGCTGTATGCCATAAAAATGTTGGCGGGGTGTCTGGTGTCACCTGATTTTCCAGTGAAAGTTCTGCCTTTTTCTCCTCATACTGATCACCAAGCAGATTTCGAAAAGAACCTTCATGTGCTTTTTCTCCGGAAGTGATAACCGGGTAACACAATAATAAACCTGCTACACGAAGCTGTTCTGGATTCTTTTCCATTCCCATCAATTTTGTCAAAAACGGACTGTTCCATGTAACACCGTAATTAGCTGCCAGATGTCCGCCTGCGGAACATCCCTGTACTACAATCTTCTCTGGATCAATATGGTACTCTTCTGCATGATCTTTCAGATATAATACGCTCTCTGCCACCTGCTGCAATGCTACCGGATAACGCACCGGACTGACGCTGTAACGCAAAATGGCAACATGATAACCCATAGCAAGAAAACGCATGGCCATCGGTTCTGCTTCTCTATCTGAGGTCATTTCGTAGCCGCCACCCGGACACATCAGAATGAGTGAACGTTTTTCATTTGGACGCATCTCAATGGAGCTGTCCAGAAAATAGGTGTATAAGTAGCCGACGGCTTCTGTGCCGCGGGCTTGGATTTTTATTTTGTTGTGTATCATATAAAAACCTCCTGTATTTTTCTATTGGTACATGCATTTTTCTGATACTCTATCAGCCATTAAATGCACCTGCCTTGTACATCTTCTGAAGATTATGTGCAAATCTTAATTCTTTCTCTGTCAATTCGGATATTGCTTTTATTTTATCGTCCTTTAAAATATAATAGCAATCTGGCCGCAACAAATCATTGCTCATAAGATCTGTATTGTGCGTTGTCGTAAATATCTGAACACCCTGAATATCTTTTAAACATTTTTCAACACTCTCAGACAACTCAAAATGATAAAATGCATCAAACTCATCGATAAATACAAATGAGGCTTTCTGCATTCTGATATACCAGTAATAAAAAAGTGCCAGCGAACGCGTTCCAGTGGATGCCACCTTGAAAAAATCTACATCCTGGTTTTCAAAATGGCAATATAGTGCATTTCTACCATCTACTTCGCATCCATACAAATCATATTCTATTCCATTATTTCGTAAAAAAGTATTAAATTCATCGACTTTGCCACTATTTACAATCCCTTCAGCAATTCCTTCACTGCCATTTCGGAAACCCTCATAGCCTCTGCTATCCAGTGAATAAAAAAGCAGCATACGGTCAACAAAATCAATAAATTTTTTAAAAACTTTGTTTTCCTCATTGTCTACCAAAATTGAATTACTATTTACAAATTTTACTCTTGATATCGGGCTTTCGTTTTTAATAGTTGCATTTAAAGTAGCCGATCCATCTAATCGAGTAAATCCTTCCCTTTTCACAAAATCATAATATATGACTTCTCTGTCATCGATCGACAAACTCTCTTCCTGAAGCGTATTCACATCATTCTTTTTATATGTGTAAAGTACCTCGTGTTCATCAAATGAAAACGTATATGCAAACTCTGCAAATGACTTTCTTCCACTCATATTCAAATACAGATCATAACTTTTCAGAAGTTTTTCTTTCTCCGTCAGATGTGTGATGATATCAAAAATTGCCAGTCCAAGATTGGATTTACCACAACTATTGATTCCATAAACAATGCCTTTTGTTACACAGCCATTCTCAATTATATTTGAATTGAAACTGTAATTGCTTGGAGAGCCAATATCAAATACTAATTTATCTCTAAAACCTTTAAAATTTTCCACGCTGAATTTCTTTAACATAATAGTCTCAACCTTTCTTGGTTTTATTATATTAGTATCCGTAGTTTTTTACAAGTTATTCCGTAGTTTTTCTACGGAATAGTTTGTTTTAACTCAATCCGATGAAAAATATAATACTAAAAATAATCACATCAGACACAATCATACTATTAAAACCTATACCTACCTGCGCAGTTCGGGACAGAAACCATATATCAAACCACAGACATATGAAAAATGGAAGAAACGCAGTTTTAAGCAGGATATCAGCAAGCGTGAAAACATGAGTTATAATGCGGAAACAGACACGTATACCTGCCACGCTGATAAAAAGTTGACAGCACTTTTCGTAAAAAAACAAAAAAGCAAAAGTGGAGATTCTTTTGCTTTGCATGGGTTATAACCTGAATAAACTGCATGCAAAAATCCAGAAAGAGCGGACCAAAAGCTATTTATATGAGGTTAAATCAGCTTAAAAACATGTAAAAAATCAAAGGCTTATTAAAGTACGGCAAAAAATCGGGATGAGATCCAGAAAATTAGATTTCATCCCGATTTATGTCTGTAACGGCAGAGACTGCCGCTCAATCATCTAGTTTTGATGATTTTGCGACAGTCTCTTTTCGCCCATCTTTATTCAATTATAATCTGAACTTATTTCCTGCACATCTCCCGATACAATCTGCTCTTCTGGTGATTATAGTCAATCTCCATACACTGCTCAAAATTTTTCTCTGCTGCCGCATATTCACCTGCACCTTATTTTGACAATCCCATCAGATAACAGCAATGTGCCTTATTTTTCTCTGTCAGATCATCTTCAAAAATCAGAAAATCCGGCAACGATACTGCAAAGAAATCATCCTCCACCTGATCGTACAGATGCCGTTCTCCGTAATCTTGCAATTTATTCAGGCAGGCATGACAACGTTTCATCTGATTCAGCGTCTTGCTCGCCAGTGCCTAGTACAATATCATATCTGCAGGCTGATCATAGTAATACATTGCGCCCACCGATTCATTGTCCCCAATCTGTGCCAGTTCAAAATACTTCTGCGCCTCATCCTGTCGATTCAGATGTTCCTGCACTATGCCAAGTTCATAGTAAATATCATTATCCTTGGTACCTTCCAAACGTCCTTCACCCAGATTCTCCGGTTATTGCAGTGCCTGCTTCAGTAACTGCTCCGCACGTTCATAATCATTCTGCTGCACTGCTTCCCTTGCAAGTGTCGTCAGTGCAATCTTATACTGACCGGAAATCCGTCCTTCTGCACCTTCCTACGGGCGGAAGGAATGGCTCATGATCAGATCATAGGCTTTCTGTGGTTCACCGTTCAGATTGTAAAGTGTCACCCACTCCAGCATTGCATCATCCCGCTCTCTGATCAGTGCTTCCTGCGCTTCATACTGTTTTAAACGTTCTACAAACGGCACGCCAAGTTTCTTATATAACATGTCAACCCCTTCGCTGTAATCGTGTTTATAATACTCTCCTTTTGCTATCGGGAACCTTGAAACCGCGCGTTTCCCATGATCGTACACGGTATGTACATCTGGTGGGAAAATCGACTGTGTGTATTCATTGACGGAAACCGCCGGGTTTGCCCACCACAAAAACGTCTGTGGCAGTGGTGTCCGATTATAAAGCTGTCCCCGGATTTCGATATAAGCTTTTCCCGGATATAAGGTAAAGGAAGTCAGCACTTTTGTGCCGTACATCTGATCCACATCTCCCACCAACAGCGTCACACTGCCATCCTCATGAGTTTCAACCAGATGATCCACCGGCATATACGTCGTTGGGCGATGATGCTACGGCCAGTTAAATTCGATACCACCGGAAATCCACGGACCGGCAAGTCCCACCAGCGCCGGTTTGATCACATGGTTACAATATACAAAATCGTAATCATTTGTTTTGTCATATGCGCGCTGGATTCGTCCGCCAAGTTCCGGCAAGATCATAACCTTCAGATATTCATTTTCCAGATATACTGCGTGCCAGATTTTGTCTTTCTTTTCATGACTGATTTTTTCTGTGGTCGGATATGGATATACTTTTCCCGAACTTCCCTGATATACCCGTTTTTCCAGAAACATCGGATTTTTGTCCGGTGCACCGATCTCATAAGTTGGAATCACTACATCTTCTTCCCAGATTTTTGCGCTGTTTGCTGTTTCCATACTTTTCCATCCTTTCTGACTGCTTCTTCTATTATCGTTTCTGTGTAAATTCACTTTTTGCTCTTTTGATTATCTGTCCCATTTCTTATCTGCTTTGTACAAGCAAAATATACAGATAAATCACAATTCTTATATTTAATTATCATAAATTTCTTGCTCTCATTATATGACATATAATTTCTGTTTTCATTCGGTTTAATTGCTGATTTATTGCAAAAAATTGCTTTTGACATAAGTTAAAAAAACACGTATACTTACAGTAATTGTAAAGATTTTAGATTGATATAAAATCATTATTTAGCAATATAGTTTTTCAAAAAGCACTTTACATATTTCTTAATTTCAAATATTAAGGAGGTTCCTATGATATCTTACGAAACGCACGTTCTGCCAAATTCCGATTACTACGTATACACCCCAAGCACCCTGGCCAAAAAGCTGTTTTTCTATCCAATCTGTACCGGCTCTTTCCGTTACGAAAGCGGCTACCGGCTGACACGGGATTCTTACGACAGTTTTCTGTTGATGTATATTTTAAAAGGAACCTGTTTTATAACGGTTAATGATCAAACAATGCAGGCTGCGGCAGGTCAGCTTGTTCTTCTGGATTGCTATGCGCCACATGCCTACGGTACAGATTCCGGTTTTGAAGCCCTCTGGCTGCATTTCGACGGTCCGATGGCGCGCACTTTTTATGAAACCATTGTGTCCGAAAAAGGATCTCTGCTCTATCCAGCGCACCCGGATACCATCCACAGATTCCTCTATAATATTTACGATACGTTCCGCAGCCGTGCCCCAATTGCAGAAGACCAGATTTCCGGCACGATCACAAATATCCTGACGGATTTGTTAACCGCTGAAACGACACAGCAGGCAACGAAAAAAACGCAAACCGACGTATCCGAAGCGATTTCACACATTAACAAATATTTTTATAAATCCATTAACCTTCAGGAATTGGCGGATATTGCGACATTGAGTCCCTACTATTTTTCCCGGGTATTTGCCAGAGAAACCGGCATGACTCCGCACAAATATCTCATTACTACCCGCATGGCAAATGCAAAGTTTTTGCTGAAAACAAGCCAGATGTCGGTGAAAGAAATTGCAATTCGTTCCGGTTTTTCTGATGAGAGCGGATTCTGTACTGCTTTTAAGAAACAGGAAGGAATGACTCCAAATGAATATCGCAATACTGTTTGTTAACATTTCTTGCCATTATCTTTTCTAATGTTAACCCAAATTTATTTTATAGGTTGACATTTAACTTCATTCTGATTATACTAAGCAACAGAATCATACATTTCAAAACACGATTCTATATGCAAGAATGGAGAATTGATTATGAATATCACTGAACTTACCAAAGAAATTATAAACGGCCGCCGCCTGACCCGCGATGACGATCTGTCTTTTTTTGAAACTGCAGATCTGGAAGAACTGGCAGCCGGCGCAAATGAAATCCGCCAGGCATTATGTGGAAATGCCGTTGATCTGTGTACCATCATCAACGGCCGCGCCGGAAAATGTTCGGAAAACTGCAAATTCTGTGCACAGTCATCCTTTCACCACACTTCCTGTGAAACTTATGGCATGTTAGACACCGATGTTATCCTCGCTGACTGTCGCGCAAGAGAAGCTGCCGGCGTACATGCATACTCCATCGTTACTGCCGGAAGAACTGTGGAAGGCGAAGATTTGGAAAAACTGATCCACACCTATGAAGAATTACGCAAAAACAGCAAACTTCGTCTGTGTGCTTCCCACGGATTACTGGCACCGGAAGCATTTTTCCGTCTGAAAGATGCAGGTGTCACCATGTATCACGCAAACATCGAAACATCCAGACATAATTTTCCAAATATTTGTACCACTCATACTTACGACGATAAAATCCGTGAGATCAAACTAGCACAGGCAGCTGGACTCTCCGTCTGTTCCGGCGGCATTATCGGCATGGGTGAAACATTTGCTGACAGATTGGATATGGCAATATCTTTATCAGAACTTGGCATTGTATCCATCCCGATCAATGCATTGATTCCGGTTCCGGGAACTCCGTTTGCTGAGCTTCCACCACTGACTGAAGATGAGATTATCCGTGCGGTTGCAATGTTCCGTTTCCTGAATCCGGATGCATATATCCGAATGGCAGCAGGACGCAGTTATTTCAAAGACGGCGGCCGTCGGTTATTTGAAGCAGGTGTCAACGCTACCATCACCGGTGACATGCTTACCACAGTCGGAAATAACACCAAACAGGATCAGGAAATGCTTACCGATATGGGATTTCAAATATAATACATAGAATATGGAGAATGATTTATGAACAACACAGCAACGAAAACAAATTCAAAATTTACGATTCAACAGATTGCCATGATCGCAGTCATGACAGCCGTAACTTGTGTACTGGCACCACTTTCCATTCCGATTGGTCCGGTGCCGATTTCACTTACCAACCTTGTTATTTATTTTTCCCTGTTCATTCTGGGAACGAAAAAAGGAACCATCAGCTACCTGATCTATCTTCTGATCGGTCTGGTTGGAATCCCGGTATTTTCCAGCTTTACCAGTGGTCCTGGCAAACTCTTTGGACCAACCGGCGGCTATCTGATCGGATTTATCCCGCTGGCACTGATCGCAGGTTTCTTTATCGATCATTTTCGTAACAAAAAAGCACTCTGCTTCCTTGGAATGATCCTTGGAACTGCTGTATGCTATGCACTTGGAACCGCATGGCTTGCTGTTCAGGCACACATGGGATTCCAGGCAGCACTTATGGCAGGTGTTATTCCTTTCCTGCCGGGTGATTTTATTAAAATGATCCTTGCACTGCTGATTGCGCCACAGATTCGCAAACAGTTGGATGCAGCTGGACTGGCACGTTAATAAACTGCCAGATATCATATTAGATTGGAAATCAAATTTCTCTACTAACAAATGTAAATTTATTAGTAGCACCTAATGTAATTTATCTATTTTGGACTCATACACCTTAATATTTCATACCAAAAAGAAGATCTCATGATGCTTGTATTCCTGCTCACCCAGACAGAAATATCGCAATTACGTGAGATCTTCTTTTTTATTCAAATCTATATTTTTATTTACTTCACCACCAATAATAATACATAATTAGCCGCATCTTCTATACAATCAGATTAACTGATTCATGCTTTTTTAATTCACCACTACTTTTCCATTCACAACTTTACATGTCACATCCCCGGAATAATCAAAATCCACTTTTCCATTCCGAATATACCAGACACCATTGCTGTTCCTTGCAATTCCGTTATAGGAAAAATCTACCTTCCCATTCCGCACAAACCACCATCCATTCTTATTATTTGCAACAGTTGTCACATGAGAAGCAACTTTTCCGTTTTCATAATAATACCAGTTTCCATCGGATGCTGCCTGATCAGCAATCTGACCATTTAACTTTGATGTTACTTCCAATGCATCCTGCATAGACTTATTCATAATCGCATAGGAAATGGCTTTTGCAATCGTCTGATATCCCGTTTTTCGATAAAGATCATAATCATCCCTATCATCTACAAAACAGATTTCCAGCAATAAAGCCGGTGCTTTCGTCTGGTTTAGCACTTTCAGGTTTTTACTTATTTTTGTTCCTCGGTCTGTAAATCCAAGTGCTTTCATGTTTTTTCGGATGCGCTCTGCCATCTCAGGCTTTCCTTTATTCATCGCATTCACCCAGACTTCAAATCCACCGACACGTCCATCTCCGGAAACATCCTTTCGTCCGGAATTCAGATGAATCGAAAATACAAAAGATACGCTGTGCACATTACATTTTGCTACGATTTTATTCAAGACATCTGCCTGACTTTTCCCATTGTCCACAGTGTCATTGTAAACAGTGTAACCGTTGTTTTTCAAAATGCGAACCATCTCTGCTGTGATCAGTCGATTTTCCTTTGACTCGTCAAGCAGGCCCACTGCTCCGCAGGCTACTTTTCCCGCCGGATTATGACCGGCATGAATACTGATTGCCGTCATGTTCTCTCCTCCCAGTCAACAGTCTTTGGCTTCTGGAATACCTGCCAGTGAAGTCAGCATTGATACCACACAGGCCAATACAGACGTACCAACGACCATCTTCCAGTCTACCTGCTGAATGGTTGCAGCCACCGGCAGCATTGCAACTGCGGTCTGCGCTGCGGTTTTCATAGCACGGACTGCTGCGCATTTCCACCATTTTTTACTCATAATCAACCAGCCCTTTCTTTCAGGGATACAGGGATAAAATCCCTGCTTTATCATATGCAAAAATATACGAAAATGGGTCAATGACACGCAAAAAAGACCTGTAAATCCTCTCTCAAAGATTTACAGGTCTTTAAACTCATTTCATCATACGAACTGTCTGATTATGGTTTATGATACTTATTTTGCGTAATCTGTTACACGGCTTTCGCGGATAACATTTACTTTGATCTGACCCGGATATTCCAATTCAGCCTCAATCTGTTTTGAAACGTCTCTGGCCAGAAGTACCATATCTGCATCACTGATCTGCTCAGGTACAACCATAATACGAACTTCTCTGCCCGCCTGAACTGCAAAAGATTTGTCTACTCCCTTGAAACTGTTTGTGATATCTTCCAGTTTCTTTAATCTGTTTGAATATGTTTCCAGTGTTTCTCTACGTGCACCCGGTCTTGCTGCTGAAATAGTATCTGCAGCCTGTACCAGACATGCGATCAAGCTCTCCGGCTCAACATCGCCATGATGAGCTTCTACAGCATTGATAACGATAGGAGACTCTTTGAACTTTCTACAAAGTTCAACGCCCAACTGGATGTGAGAACCTTCCATCTCGTGGTCAACAGATTTACCGATATCATGCAGAAGACCTGCACGTTTGGCAACTCTGACATCCACACCGATCTCTGCAGCAAGCAGTCCACTTAACTGTGCTACTTCGATGGAATGTTTTAATGCATTCTGACCATAGCTGGTACGGAATTTCATACGTCCAAGGAGACGTACCAGTTCCGGATGAATGCCATGTACACCTACTTCAAGTGTAGCGGTCTCACCTTCCTCACGGATCATACTCTCTACTTCTTTCTGCGCTTTCTCTACCATCTCTTCGATTCTGGCCGGATGGATACGTCCATCTACGATCAGTTTCTCAAGAGCGATACGTGCCACCTCACGACGGATTGGATCGAAACCGGACAGGATAACTGCTTCCGGTGTATCATCGATGATTAGATCTACACCTGTCATAGTCTCAAGCGTACGGATGTTACGTCCCTCACGACCAATGATACGTCCTTTCATCTCATCATTTGGAAGCTGCACAACAGAAATTGTAGTCTCGGCAACATGATCGGCTGCACATTTCTGAATCGCATTTACTACGTATTCTTTTGCTTTCTTTCCAGCCTCTTCCTTTGCCTGATGCTCCATTTCCTTGATCAACTTTGCAGTATCCAGTTTCACATCTTCTTCAACTGTTTTCAGGAGATATTCTTTTGCCTGTTCAGAGGTGAGTCCTGAAATTCGCTCCAGTTCCTGTATGCGTTCTTCATTCAGCTTAGCAACTTCTGCTTTCTGTCGCTTAATCTCTTCTTCTTTTGCCGCAAAACTCTGCTCACGTCGCTCGATAGCTTCCAGTTTTTTGTCCAGATTAGCTTCTTTCTGTTCTACACGACGCTCGTTACGCTGAATCTCAGATCTGCGGTCTTTGATCTCTTTGTCAAGTTCGTTCTTTGTCTTGATAGACTCTTCCTTAACCTCGAGTAAAGCCTCACGTTTCTTCGTCTCAGCAGATTTCACAGCTTCATCGATAATTGCTCTCGCGCGATCCTCTGCACTTCCGATTTTCTCATCAGAGACTTTTTTGAAATGTGCATTGGATGCTACGTAAGTAAGCAAGATCGCAACTACAGCAGTAATTACCACCGCAATGATAATCTGCGCCACAGGAGCACCTCCTTATTTAATTTTCATTGTACATATAACAATTTCTATCTGGTATTATGTCATAAATTACAACTATTAAATTTTATACTTTTTTGTGCTTTCTGTCAAGCAAATAATACTAACCGGGGCACTAATCTGTATACAATCCATAACTGTTTTCGACACAAAAATACTTTATATTCCCATCCGACGCCGGATAGCCTCAGACCGAAAGCCTCTGCGCATCAAATACTGGTAGATCCGTTGTTTTTCCTTCTGATCCATCGTTTCCGCATCATAATGCTTCTTTTCTAACAGTCGGTCGATCAGCTGATCTTCCTCGCCGGAATATTCGTCTTCCAGCGCCTGTTCGATCAGATCTGACGCGACACCGCGCTCATACAGCTTCATTTTTAACTGCAGCCGGCTCTTTTCCGTCTGATGATATCGGATGTATGTGCAGGCATAACGATAGTCATCCACGTAGTGAAAGGATTTCATATAATCAATGGCACACTGCACGATTTCATCCGGATAACCGTTCTCCTGCAGTTTCTGGTGCAGCTGATACTCCGTTCGTTCCATTCTCTGCAAAATGTACAGAGCCCGACGCTTTGCACGTTTTTCCAGAATCTCCGTACAGATTTCATTCCACTCCTGATCAGACAGCGTGCCGCCCTCTGTCATGCGATATTTTGCCGCTTCTTTTTCATAAATGGGAAAGGAAAGCCCTCCCTCCAGTCGAATGGTAAGCTTTCCTTTTTTTCCTCTGATAATCTCCTGTATCTGCATTATTCTGCGTCAGTCTGTGCAACAGCTTCCACGGAAGCATCTGCACCGGCTCCTTCTGCAGTTTCTTCGTCTGCACCATCCAGGTGATAGTAGGCACGTACTTTTGCTTCGATCTCCTGGCAGATTTCCGGATTCTCTTTCAGGAATTTCTTGGCGTTCTCACGTCCCTGACCGATCTTCTCGCCGTTGTATGCATACCATGCACCTGATTTATTGACCACATCTGTATTTGCCGCCAGATCAAGGATATCGCCCTCTCTGGAGATTCCCTGGCCGAACATGATATCAAACTCTGCCTCCTTAAATGGCGGAGCGATCTTATTCTTAACAACTTTGATACGTGTATGGTTTCCAAGGATCTCACCGGCCTGTTTTAAAGCCTCTACACGACGTACATCCAGACGGATGGAAGAATAGAATTTCAACGCACGTCCACCGGTTGTTACCTCCGGATTTCCGAACATAACACCAACCTTCTCACGCAGCTGATTAATGAAAATAACGATACAATTTGATTTACTGATCACTGCAGTCAGTTTACGCAGAGCCTGTGACATCAGACGTGCCTGCAGACCTACGTGGGAATCACCCATATCTCCCTCAATCTCTGCCTTCGGAACCAGTGCCGCAACAGAGTCCACGATCACGATATCCACCGCACCGGAGCGAACCATAGTCTCTGTGATCTCCAGCGCCTGCTCACCGTTATCCGGCTGTGAAATATAAAGGTTATCAATGTCTACACCGATATTCTTCGCATAAGCCGGATCAAGGGCATGCTCTGCATCGATAAATCCGGCGATACCGCCGCGTTTCTGTACCTCAGCTACCATATGTAATGCCACGGTAGTCTTACCACTAGATTCCGGTCCGTATACCTCAATGATACGTCCTCTCGGCACGCCGCCAAGTCCCAGCGCGATATCAAGGCTTAAGCATCCGGTCGGAACAGTCTCTACATTCATATGTACACTCGGATCTCCCAGTTTCATAACGGATCCTTTTCCATACTGCTTTTCAATATGTGCGATTGCTTCGTCCAGTGCTTTTAATTTTGCCTCTTTCTGAACTTCCATTTTATCATTTTTTGCCATACTTTCGTTTCTCTCCTTATCTGAACAGTCTGCGTTCCTGTTATCATCTCGCAAAATAGTGAACATTTGTTCGCATCTGTTCCTATCATATTATAAATACCTTCAAAAGTCAATCCCGATTATAACATTCTGCCGGGTTCCTGTCACTTAGAAAAAATCGACATTTTACCGCATCTGATTTTTATAATATGTATAACGAAAAACTGTCCGGCATAACACCGGACAGCAATTTTTTTCAATGTATTTTTCCTATGCAAGTGCTTTCTGCAATTCATCCTCACTTTGTAATCCAACTGCGCGGTAAGCAACCTCACCGTTTTTGATCACAAGAATGGTCGGAATACTTGCTACCTCAAACTCACGCGCAAGTTCCATCTGCTCGTCCACATTTACTTTACCAAATACTGCAGTATCTGCATTTTTCTCAGCAAATGCGTGGAAGATCGGAGCCTGCATCTGGCATGGTCCACACCATGTTGCCCAGAAATCAAGCATTACCGGTTTCTCACTGTTTAATACTTTCTCGTCAAAATTTTCAACTGTAACTTCCAGAATTTCCATTTTATTTTCCTCCGTAAATAAAGCAGTATTTCCATATACAAAAAGCATATCATTACTGCAAAACCACTTCCGGTTCACAACATTTTATCTATGCATTTTCGAAAGCAAAATTAATTAGTACCAAACTCAGACAGCACCAGACCTTCGTTTCGATCCAGTGTCATGCCAACACTCCATGCATTTACAAAGAGTAATAATGGATTGCCCTTCAGATCTTTGATCTTCTTCATATCAGAAGTACCACTTAAGTGATCCAGGTCAATGTCCTTATTTTCAATCCAGCGAATGTGCTCATACGGCAGATTCTCCAGACGAATCTCTACATTATATTCATTTTCCAGGCGGAACTTCAATACATCAAACTGCAGGACGCCGACAACGCCGACGATGATCTCCTCCATACCGGTGTTGTACTCCTGGAAGATCTGAATGGCACCTTCCTGCGCGATCTGGGAAATGCCTTTGACGAACTGTTTACGTTTCATGGTATCTAACTGGCGCACTCTTGCAAAATGCTCCGGTGCGAAAGTCGGGATTCCCTCAAAAGCGAATTTATCTTTTGCAGTGGTCAGTGTATCACCAATGGAGAAAATACCCGGATCAAATACACCGATAATATCTCCGGCATACGCCTCCTCTACGATTTTACGCTCCTGAGCCATCAGCTGCTGCGGCTGGGAAAGCTTCAACTGCTTATTGCCCTGCACATGGAACACTTCCATACCTGCCTTGAACTGTCCGGAACAGATACGCATAAATGCGATTCTATCGCGGTGTGCTTTGTTCATATTTGCCTGAATTTTAAATACAAACGCACTGAAATCCTCGGAAAACGGATCGATCTCGCCTTTGTTTGACATTCTCGGTAATGGAGAAGTTGTCATCTGCAGGAAATGCTGCAAAAATGTCTCCACACCAAAGTTGGTCAGCGCAGATCCGAAAAATACCGGTGACAGCTGTCCTTTGGATACCAGATCCATGTCAAACTCAGCGCTGGCGCCATCTAACAGCTCGATTTCTTCCTCTAACTGCTCTTTATAGTCTTCCCCGATTTCTGTCAGCAATTCCTCAGAATCCAGATCAAACTCTTTTTCCTCACCTTCTTTGGTTCCTTTTAACGTATCAGAGAATGTCATGACTTTCTTTGTATTTCGGTCATACACACCTTTGAAATTTTTACCGGAACCGATCGGCCAGTTGATCGGGCAGGTTGCAATTCCAAGCTCTTTCTCGATTTCATCCAACAGATCAAACGGATCATTGGAATCTCTGTCCATCTTATTAATAAAGGTAAAAATCGGGATATGGCGCATCACACATACTTTAAACAGCTTACGTGTCTGAGCCTCTACACCTTTGGAACCGTCAATAACCATAACCGCAGAATCTGCTGCCATCAGGGTACGGTAAGTATCCTCGGAGAAATCCTGATGTCCCGGTGTATCCAGAATGTTGATGCAAAATCCGTCATACTCAAACTGCAATACAGATGATGTAACGGAAATACCTCTCTGTTTTTCAATTTCCATCCAGTCGGAAACTGCATGGCGCGCGGTTGCTTTTCCCTTTACGGAACCTGCAAGGTTGATCGCACCTCCGTATAACAGAAATTTCTCTGTCAGTGTTGTCTTTCCGGCATCCGGATGGGAAATGATCGCGAATGTCCTTCTTTTTTCTATTTCTTTGTGTAAATCAGCCAAATTTAGCCCTCCAACTTGTGTTTATCTTATCTTTCATAGCAAGATTTTTAAATGCATTATTCCTAGTTTAATACTCAATCTTATCTATTGTAATAAAGGGAAAAACATCTGTCAAGAGCCAACCGAATGGCTTTTACAGCATACTTTCTCCCGCAATATTCCCTGACAGTCCAAAATAATCCAATACCGTTGCTCCGATATCTGAAAAACTGCCCCGGGTTCCCATATTTTTACCGTGTGGCAGATTTTTTCCATACATCACAAACGGCGTATACTCTCTGGAATGATCCGTGGAAGGTGTTCCCGGATCGCAGCCGTGATCTGCCGTGATCATCAGCACATCCTCCGGCTCCATGGCAGACAAAATTTTCGGAAGCTGCTGGTCAAAATAAGTCAGTGCCTTTGCATAACCAGGCACATCATTTCGATGACCATAAAGCATATCAAAATCCACCAGATTTACAAAGCACAAACCATTAAAATCGCGCTCCATATATTCCAACGTCTTTTCAATGCCGTCTGCATTATCCTGCGTCCGCACAAACTCTGTAATGCCTTTTCCGGCAAAAATATCATTGATCTTGCCAACGCCGATCACATCATATTCTGCTTCTTTTAAAACATCCAGCATTGTATCCTGCGGCGGTTCCAGGGAAAAATCATGTCTTCGGGACGTTCTGGTATAGTTTCCGAAAGTACCGATAAACGGTCGTGCAATCACTCTCCCGACCCCCAGATCACCCTGCAGCATCTGTCGCGCGATCTCGCAGTCACGATACAATTCCTCTACCGGAACTACCTCTTCGTGCGCCGCAATCTGGAACACAGAATCAGCGGATGTATAAACGATCAATGCACCGGTTTTCCTATGCTCATCGCCATAATCCTGAATGACCTGCGTGCCGGAATACGGCTTGTTGCACAGTACCTTGCGTCCCACAGCTTTTGAAAATTCATCCAGCATTTCCTGCGGAAATCCATTCGGGAAGGTCGGCATCGGCTTTTTCGAAATCAGTCCGGCGATCTCCCAGTGACCGGTAGTTGTATCCTTACCAGCTGACTGTTCCGTCATCCTTGCAAACACACCTTCCGGCGCTACATACGGTGCTTTCGCTGTCACACCATCAATATTGAATAATCCCAGTTTTTCCATATTCGGCATGGAAAATTCCGGGCTCTTTGCCACGGTTCCAATGGTGTTGCTGCCTTCATCGCCATACTTTGCCGCATCCGGCATCTCACCTATACCAAAACTGTCCAGAACAATTAAAAATACACGTTTCATCTGCTGTTCCTCCTTGTCTGCGTTTTTATCCTGTTACCCGAAAAATCTGTTTTTTCTCCGGATATCCATTTGTCTACAGTATAGCACATTCTCCTGTTTTCTGTTCATCAATCACTCTCATTAAGGCAATTTTTTCTTATATTACTGGCTCAGTGGTGTGATCACGATATTTTCCGCTGAAATTCCAGTTTTTCTTTTTACAATATCCTCCACCTGTGCCCGTTTCGCATCTGTGACATCGCCCATATTTAACACCACATCAGCTTCATTATCCGTGATGCTGACTACCACATCTGAAAATCCCTTTGCTTCCAGTAAAATCTCTGCCGCATTTTCCCGCTCTGCCACGTCCGTCATCTGAATCATAGAATCAATGGCATCCTGCTTCTGTGCCTCTGCGATAGAAGTATTATTAATAATTTCCAGTAATGTTTCTTTATTTTTGGAACGCACCTGCTCCCGATTCAGTTTCACGTCTGCTGCAAACACCAGTCCCTGCGCATCCGCGGAAGTCTGTACCGTCTCCCCTGGATTCTGCACATCTTCAGTGCTTCCCTGATCTGTATCGTTTTGCGTACTCTGATCCGACTGATCTGAGCTATCTTCTGCCTGTGCATCCGCCGCACTTGCAGCCTGGGTGTTATCCTCTGTATCCGTAAAAATCTCTCCAATCTGATCACCCTCAGAAATATCATATGTATTGTCCACATTGTCACCTGCGGTCTGAATTGCTTCATTTTCCGCCACGTTTGTCTTCGTATAGCTGATGTAGCCTGCCACAGCGATCATCAGAGCCAGTGCGGTAATAATAATCTGATTTTTCCGAAATATCTTTTTCAATTGGAATCTCCCTTCGTTTTCATTTTAACTATCTTTATTTTATGTGCATCCAGTCCAAATAATGCCTCTACCGCCTCAGAAATATTTTTTCTGACGCTTGCATCTGCCCCTCCTTCCGCTACGATCAAAACTCCATCGATTTTTGGCAATATTTCTTTATTTACAAATGGTGTTTCATCCCCGTCTGATTGTGAAAAAACAGTCGATTCACTGCTTTCCCGGCTGCCAGAGTTAGCGTTTCCTGCCCCCGAACTTCCCGTTGTTCCATCAGTAGAATCCTGCCCGGAACTCCCCGTTCCCACATCCTGCCGCATCGTCACATCCTTTTCCACCACGGACTCACCCTGATCCTGAAACGTGATCATCACCTGCACATTTCCGACGCCATTCATCCCCTCCAAAATCTGTGCCAGACGTGTTTCCAGTGTTTCCTCATAATCTGATTCCCCTGATCCGGTTCCATTTGTCTGCGCAATTTCTGTTTGTGCATTTTGCTGTTTTTCTGTTTTAGAACTGTTCTTTCCGGCAGGCATGGCAACAACCAGAAGCAGTACCCCTGCCAGAAATAAGATCAGCCACTGATCCTTTTTCATTTTTTTCCACTTTTTCTCCCGCAGGAACTCTTTCAGATTCATTATGCCTCATACACCTCCACCTGATCCGCAGATATACCGCAGGCCTGTGCGGTCTCCTCCTGCATGCGCTGCCTGCTCTGTTCACCGGTAACTGTTGTCCACACTTTCACCTGAAGGATCGAACCGTCATCCTCTGACAAATTCACCTCCACCTGCTGCACTGGGCAACCATTTGTCTCCCCCAGTTTTTCTATCATCTGCGCCACCGCGTCCTTCGTCTGCTCCTCATAATATGCCTGCTGCTGTCGTTCCATATAAGGAAAATCCAGCTGACCGCTCTGTAACACATCCTCCTGCAACAATTCCCGCTCCAGCGTCTGCTCCCAGTTTTTCTCCCCCAGAATCGAAAAAAGCGGACTCACGATGGTAAGCACAAACACCATTCCCGCAAAAAAACGCACATATTTCCGATAGGTTCCGTTGGGAAGCACCTGCAATAAAATTGTCAGGAAAATTCCCAGAAAGATCATTCGTTTTACCCATTCCAGTAACTCTGTCATACCGTCGCCGTCACCACCACCGCAATTGTAATCATGCACAATAAAATTCCTGTTCCTAATGCGCGAAACAGCAATAATGCGCCATCTCCCACACAATCAATACACCCACAGATCCGTTTATCAGAAAAAGGTTCCGCAAGTGCTCCCGCCATCTTGTAAAACACCGAAAATACCAGCATTTTTAACAAAGGTCCCAGCGCCAGACAAAGCAGCACGATCATCGCTGCCGTTCCGATTCCGTTTCGGATCACTGCCGCAGAGCCGAAAAAAATATTTCCAACCGCCTGCGCCGTATTTCCCAGTCCCGGTATCATACTGATGGTCTGCGTCACAGACATTTTTTTCAGATTATCTACAGACGGAGCAATCATCCGCTCAATCACATTCATGCCAGTCACTCCTGCCAGCAACAGACGCATCACCCAGATCAGTCCCCGTTTCAGCAACGCCGTCATCCGGGAAATCAGTTTTCCAGCCGTCATGCAGTTAAGCATCTGCAACACCACATACACATGAATCGCTGGGATCACCACATACAACAGTACACGCTCAATCAGATAAATCACGATCAGGGACAATTGATAAAATCCCACCGCTGCCACTTTCTGACTGCAAAATACCATTGTCATACAAAATGCCGGCAACAATGCCTCCATAAAACTGATCACCTGATCCAATACACCTTCCAAAATGCCATGAATCAGCAGATACGACCGCAGCAACAATCCCATCAGCAGCAAAAAATACAGATAAAATCCTGTTTTTGAAATCTGGCTGTTCTCAAATACATTGATAAAATTTTGTAAAAACGCGCAGGCTGACGTTAAAAGAAAAATCTGTACAAACACCTGTCTGCCTTCTTCTACATCTCCAAATACACTGCGTAAAATCTGCCGAAACAGCTCCAGCTTGTCTGTATTTGCATCTGCCTGCATCAGGCTTTTCACCAGTTCCCGAAAAGATATATTTTCTGTGTCTGTATTCTCCTGCAGCACATCCTGAATATCCGACAAGGGCAGATCTGACAATAAATCCTGCTGCATGCTATCGCTGTCCAACGCTTCTGCCGCCTGCACTGGTTTTGTTCCCCAATTTATTTCAAGAAACAACACACACATTATTCCAAAAAGCAGCAAAAGTAACCGCCGCTTCTCGTTCTCTGCTTGCTTCTTATTTTTACATATCAGCATCAATATTTTTCTCTCCGATTTCATGCTCCCAATAACCCCTCAATTGTTTCCAGCAGTGTTAACAATACTGGCACACTTACCGCCATAATTGAGAACTTTGCAAACATTTCAATCTGACTTCCAATGGCAGAAAAACCAGCATCTTTGCAAATTCCAGAAGCAAACTCTGCCACATAAGTAATCCCCATCAACTTCACCAGAATTTTCAGCATCGCTGCATCAATCCCGGTATACTGCTCAATCTTTTGAATCGTCTCCATTACCACCTGCAGCCAATTCATACTAAAAATCAGGATCAGAATAACAGCGGCCAGACTCAGATACAGCGCATATTCACTTTTCTGCTGCTTCAACAGCAGTGCAAGCACCACTGCTCCAATACCAAGCATCGAAATCTGAATGATTCCCACTGCATGCACCCTTCCTTCTCAATCATACTTTATAGTGAAAATAAATTTTTGATCTTATCAAACAGGTCATAAATATATGGCACGATCCAGAACAACACAATCACCAATCCCGTCAAACTGACCAGAAATGCATGCTCCTCTCTGCCGCTGTGCTTTAAAACCTGTCCGATCACTGTAACCAGAATCCCCACCGCCGCTATTTTAAACAACAAATTGACATCCATACATGTCCTCCTGTAACCTCATCCACCGCAAAAAACACTTAAACCAGAACCAATATCACAAAAATTCCAGCTGCCATCCCAAGATATCGGTAAATACGCTTCTTCTCCTCCAACTCCTTCTGTACCTGTTCCTGCATCCGCTGCAACCGCTTCGCACATCCCTTCAAATGTTGTTCCTGCTGTGTCTGATCCAAAAATCCCAGATGTTTTCCAATCCGACAGACCTCGTCCAACTCTTCCGATTTCAAAAACAACTCTTTCTGTGCTTCACGAAATGCCTGCTCCCAGATTGTCACAAATTCTGTTCCGCTTCCCTTTTTCATCTGCTCTACAATATGCAGCAGCACAGTAGAAATCTCCGGTCGTACTTTCTTTTGCACCTGCAACAATGCGTCCTGAATGGGAAGCCGCTCATATCGGATCTCCGCAGCCAGTAATTCCGTCATTTCAATCAATGATTCTAGCATTTTTCTATGTAAATTTCCCGTGCGAAGTATCTCCCTGACAAATCCGACGCAAGCCACCAATACGCAGACACTTCCCGTCAATTTAAAAAACATACATCCTCTTTTCTACAACCACCTTTATATTTTCTAAACAACAGCTTTCTCCCAACATCATGCAATTCCATTTTCAATCCCACTTCCGGTAAATTTCATCAGCTGTTCTCACCTGATACCTTCTCTTTCCATCTTTCTTCGAAATAACCACATACTTTCCAAACATCCGTTCCTCCCTACACTTGTCCCACCCGGGCTTTTGAAACAGTTCCTCCAGACTTCCCACATGCACCGTTGCCAGCAAATGACAACCACACCGCAGAGCATATTGCATGGCAGAAAAATCCTCCGCTCCGCCAATCTCATCCACTGCCAAAATTTCCGGTGCCATACTGCGCACCAACAGCATCATTCCTTCCACTTTCGGGCATCCATCCAATACATCCGTTCGTATACCAACATCGTTTTGTGGAATCCCATGTAAACATCCGGCAAGCTCTGAACGTTCATCCACCAGTCCAATCCTTTTCCCGGAATGCATTTCATCTCCATTCGAAAACAATCGAATTAAATCCCGTAAAAGCGTTGTTTTTCCAGCTCCCGGTGCAGATAACACAAGCGCATTTTCTGGTTCATCATTCTCCCATAACTGCTCGTACACTGTTTTTCCGCATCCTTTTCGTTCTCTGGCAATACGAATGTTCAGATACAAAATCGGATAAATCCTGCCAATTACCCCCGCTTTCTGCATCACCTGACCACACACACCAATTCGATGTCCTCCTTCCACTGTTAAAAATCCCTGCCGAACTTCCTCCTCGTAGGCATAAAGAGAATATTGTGACATCAGTGTACTCATTTGCCGCAGATCTTCTGCCGTTGCCAACAGGCACTGCCTGTCCGGACCTTTTACTAATCTATTGTTTTTTAAAAAATACGCTCCGTTTGCATCTACTAGTTCTATCGGTTGATTTACCCGCACCCGAATCTCCTCCAGTTCTCCGGCAAACTTTTCAAAAATATTCGCCTGCAAAAAGCACTCCCTGATCCTTATAGGAAATAACCTTAAAATCTGCTCCATCGCATCACTCCATTCGGCAATTTATCGCATTGCCATAGTCTAATATATGTATTCCAGTGCATCTTAGAACTTAAATGAAAAAATCCTGAAAAAATATCCATGCAAGGCGTCTTAGCCTGCAGGGATATTTTTTCAGGATTTTTTCTTCACTGCCTAAATTTTAACCACCTTTACCCAAATCTTAGCCACAATGGAAGCTTTAAAACACACGATAAAAGGACACTTCCACAGAAGTGTCCTTTCAATTAACTTTCGAACTAGTTGTATTTACGTTTTCTAGCTGCTTCAGATTTCTTTTTACGTTTTACGCTTGGTTTCTCGTAATGCTCTCTTTTACGAATCTCCTGCTGGATACCAGCTTTCGCACAGTTTCTCTTAAATCTGCGTAAAGCGCTATCTAAAGTCTCGTTCTCTTTTACGATTACATTTGACATAGTCTCACACCTAACCTCCCTCCAGTTGCGTATTGTGCATATTCAACTGATTGGGTAATATTTTACTGCACTGCTTGACAATTATAAGCATTTTTCGCAGATATGTCAATAGTTTTTCCAAACTTTTTTACATACTTTTTGCAATTTTTGGCATAATTATGATACTTTCCCCTGCATTCAGCGAATTTCTCACTCAGGACCATTCGCTGAATACAGAGGATACACTATCTCATTATTTAATCTGACCTGCCAGTGCTTCTTTTACTGCTGCGATCGCATCCGGTATTCCTGCCGGGTTCTTTCCTCCGGCCTGAGCCATATTCGGACGTCCACCGCCGCCACCGCCAACTTTTGCGGCGATCGCTTTGATCAGGTTACCTGCATGTGCACCCTGTTTCATTGCGCCGTCAGTTGCCATAGCTACCAGACTTACTTTTCCTTCGTTTGCAGATGCCAGAACAACGACACCCTCACCAAGTTTCTCTTTTAACTGATCGCCCAGATCACGAAGGCCGTTCATATCAACGTTCTCCAGTGCGGTTGCCAGAAGTTTCACACCGTTTACTTCCTCTACGCGATCCATAACATCGCCAAGTGCATCCTGTGCAGCTTTGCTCTTTAAGGACTCGTTCTCGCTGTGAAGCTCTTTCACTTCTGCCTGAAGATGTGTGATCTTTTCTGTCAAACCTGCTGCATTTGTTTTCAGTAATGCTGCTGCCTCATTGATGATCTCCTCAAGTTTGTCATAGTAAGCATATAATGCGTCAGAAGTCAGTGCCTCGATACGTCTTACACCTGCTGCGATACCGGACTCAGATACGATCTTGAATGCGGAAATCTCGCTTGTATTTGCTACGTGTGTACCACCACAAAGCTCTGTGGAGAAGTCTCCCATTTTTACAACGCGGACTTCATCACCATATTTCTCACCAAACAGTGCCATAGCGCCTGTTTTCTTTGCATCCTCAAGACTCATGATGTTTGTCTCAACCGGAAGTGCCTCTGCGATCTTCTCATTTACGATTGTCTCAACCTGTTTCAGCTCTTCTGCTGTCATAGCAGAGAAATGAGAAAAGTCGAAACGCAGACGCTCCGGATTTACATCAGAACCTTTCTGCTCTACATGAGAACCAAGTACGTTACGCAGTGCTTTCTGCAGTAAGTGTGTTGCACTGTGGTTCTTTGCGATGAGAGAACGTCTCTTTGCATCTACTTCCAGAGTAACTGTATCGCCGACTTTGATCATGCCTTTTGTCACACGGCCGATATGTCCGACTTTACCACCAAGCATTTTTACGGTATCTTCTACACGGAACTCGCCTTCTGCAGTGCGGATATAACCGGTATCAGCAGTCTGTCCACCCATGGTTGCATAGAACGGAGTCTCATTTACAAAAATAGTACCTGCCTCGCCGTCTGTCAGTGCCTCAACCAGTTCTGTCTCGCTGGTCATAACGATTACTTCTGAATCATGGCTGAAACGGTCATATCCAACAAATGTTGTTGTAACGGACGGATCGATGGCATCATAAACAGTTGCATCTGCGCCCATGTAGTTTGTTACTTTTCTTGCTTTACGTGCTTTGGTACGCTGCTCTTCCATAGCTGCCTCAAAGCCTTCCTGATCAATCGTAAAGCCTTTCTCTTCCAGAATCTCTTCTGTCAGATCTACCGGGAATCCGTAAGTATCATACAGACGGAATGCATCTTCTCCGGAAAGAACTTTCTTTCCTTCTTTTTCCATCTCTGCCTGCATGTCAGCCAGGATAGCAAGTCCCTGATCGATGGTTTTATTGAATTTTTCCTCTTCCTGTGTCAGCACGCGGAAAATAAACTCTTTTTTCTCTTCCAGTTCCGGATATCCGTCTTTGCTCTCATGGATAACTGTTTTGCTCAGCTCTGCCAGGAACAGTCCATCGATACCAATCATTTTTCCATGTCTTGCTGCACGACGGATCAGACGACGAAGTACATAGCCTCTGCCCTCGTTAGTCGGCATGATACCGTCAGATACCATAAATGTAGCGGAACGGATATGATCTGTGATCAGACGGATGGATACATCATCCAGTGCGTCTGTCTGGTAAGTTTTGTGAGACATCTCACATACTTTATCACGGATTGCTTTCATTGTATCAATATCAAATACGGAATCTACGTCCTGCATAACAACAGCCAGACGCTCAAGTCCCATACCTGTATCGATGTTTTTATTCTCTAACTCTTCGTAATTCCCTTTTCCATCACCGTTAAACTGTGTAAATACGTTGTTCCATACTTCCATGAAACGGTCACAGTCACAGCCTACTTTACAGTCCGGGCTGCCACAGCCGTATTTCTCTCCACGGTCATAGTAAATCTCAGAACATGGACCGCAAGGACCTGCACCATGCTCCCAGAAGTTGTCGCACTCGCCGTTCTCATCACGATAGAAACGTGTGATCTTCTCTGCCGGTACACCGATCTCTTTTGTCCAGATCTCGAATGCTTCCTCATCCTCTCCGTAAATAGACGGATACAGACGCTCCGGGTCTAATTCCAGAACTTTTGTTAAAAATTCCCAGGACCAGGCAATTGCTTCATGTTTGAAATAATCGCCAAAAGAGAAGTTACCAAGCATCTCGAAAAATGTAAGATGACGTGCTGTCTTTCCTACGTTCTCAATATCACCGGTACGGATACATTTCTGGCAGGTGGAAACTCTGCGCTTCGGCGGAATCTCTGCTCCTGTAAAATAAGGTTTTAACGGTGCCATTCCTGCATTGATCAGCAGCAGACTGTTGTCATTATGCGGGATCAGCGAAAAACTTTTCATAACAAGATGATCTTTGCTTTTGAAAAAGTCAAGATACATTCTTCGTAATTCATTTACACCATACTTTTTCACTCTCGTGTTCCTCCATCTATGTGTTTATTTTGAATATCTAATTCATCTATGCAATCACTGAAAACAGTACAATTACACACTCTTATCATAATATCATAGCATTTCTTCCTTGTAAAGCGATGCATTTACTCTTTACTGGGTAAAAGTTTTCCCCGTTTTTTCATATGTATCATATTGTATACAAAACCTTTGTTCTCAGGATTTGTGCGAAGTGCCACCGGAACCGGCACACATCCGCCCACCATGGACGCCAGGATCATCCAACCCAAATCTTTCATCGGGAAGAAGATCAGTGAAAGTGCCAAAGCCCCAAGGGGTTGCTGCAATACCGTTCCCATCAACGCGCCTGTCACCAGCACCACGCTGACGATCTCATTGGTATGAAAAATTGCTGCGAATCCATAGCCAATGCTCAGTCCGCTGAAGATCATTGGGAAGAAATGTCCGCCCCTCCAGCCGGAAGCAATGCAGACATTTGTCAAAAACAGCTTCACCGCACCGATCAAAATCAACAGATACGGAGTAAATTTCAGATATTCATACTGCATAGTCTGAATATCGCTACCGCCGGAAAACATGGTCATCGGAAGTGCTGTTCCGATCAGGCCAAGAATCAGTCCGCCAAGTACCGCATTTAAAACTGCCAGATTTTTCTCACGCAGTTTTCCGAAAAACCAGTTGCTTGTTTTCTGAAAGATCAAAAACAGATAACCTGCTGCAATGCCAACAACGATCAGCAAAGCTACTGACAGTTTATCTCTCAAAAGCAGCACACCACCCTGTAAATGTGGCACAGACAGACATCTGCCAAAAATCAGATTCAGCAGTTCATATACCGCAAGTCCGATAAGACCTGCCGTTACACCCGCTGAAACCTGCTCGTTCCGCTTCCATTCAATCTTTCCTTTATCGTATACGATCTGATCCGGCGGCAGAAACAGTCCTGCTGCCATCACCCGAAACAGTTCCTTTTTCATTATGTAAGGATTTCCGGCAAGCAGCGTATTCATCTTCCAGCGCGCCAGTCCAAACTGATCCATCGCCCAGCAGCAAAGTCCAAGCAGAAGACTGACCAGACCGGATTCCGGTCCTACCGCACCGCCAAAAAACAACGACAGAAACGATGCTGCCACAATCATCGGCAGTTTTCGGTACGGATAAGTTCCAGTGTCCTTGACACGTTTGACAGAATCTGCCATCCGCTCCGGATACGGTCCGTATACCCTGTGAAACAGTCCGATGACAACGCCACCAGCCAGACACATCAAAATCGTATAATATTTGGAATCTATGTACGCCGGAATAATTTCCCAGATGACTGTAATCCCTACATTTGCGATTTTCAGATACAGCCATACCAGACCAGCGATCACAGCACCTGTCAATGCCGTAAAGCACAAAAACAGGTTTCTGTTACTCATTTGTTTTTTCATTCTGTAATCTCATCCTCCAACAGATCACCACCGTCTGCCGCTGTTGTGGCCAGACGGTCACAACGCTCATTCTCCGGATGTCCGTCATGCCCTTTCACCCAGTGAAATGTTACCTGATGCGGCTCCACCGCTGCCAAAAGCCGGCTCCACAAGTCTTTGTTTTTTACCGGGGATTTGTCCGATTTCTTCCAGCCGCGCTTCAGCCAGCCGTCGATCCAGTGCTGATTGAAGGCATCCGTCAGATATTTGGAATCAGAATACAGTTCCACCTGGCAAGGTTTTACCAGTGCTTCCAGTCCCACGATCGCCGCCATCAGCTCCATACGGTTATTTGTTGTCTTGCGGTATCCGGCGCTCAATTCACGCTCATGCAGTTTGCCTGTGGAATCGATAAACTGTAAAACAGCGCCGTATCCGCCCGGTCCGTCCGGGTTTCCCCGGGCAGCACCATCGGTATATAATGTTACTTTCATAAATCTTATCCTTCCATAGAACGAATAATTCGGTTCGCTTCTTTATAAATATCAGCCGGCTCAAATCCGATGGAAAACTTCTGATCTTCATACAGGATTTTTCCATTTACCATGGTCAACTTCACGTTCTGTTTGCTTCCGCTGTATACAAGATTTTTCACAATGTTGTTCTCCGGCTGCATGTTTGGCTGCTGCAGGTCGATCATGATCAGATCTGCTTTCTTGCCTGCGGCCAAGCGGTCACAGTTGTCCAGTCCCATGGCATGCGCGCCGCCTGTGGTTGCCATATATAAAATCTTGTCCGCGCTGATGCACTCTGCATCCATTTCACGCACCTTTGCAAGTGCGCTTGCCAGAAACATTTCCTTAAACATATCCAGACTGTTGTTGCTTGCCGGTCCGTCTGTACCGATGGCCACCAGAATGCCTTCCTCCACAAACCGTTTCAGTGGTGCAATTCCACTTGCCAGTTTCAGATTGGAAGCCGGACAGGTAACTGCGGTAAGCTGACGTTTCTTAAAGATTTCAAAATCTTTGTCATCAAAGTATACACAGTGATATCCACCGCCACCATACTCATACATGCCAAGTTCTTCTGTCAGCTGTGTCGGAGTCTTGCCATAACGCTCCAGGCACTCTTTTACTTCGTTCTGTGTCTCAGAATTGTGTAAAAATACCGGTGATTTGTATTTGTGCGCCAGATCTGCGATTTCCTTCATCAGATCCATTTTTGTTGTGTACTCCGCATGGAAACCGATCATGAAAGAAGTCAGATCACTGGTCTCATTGACTTTCAGGTAATTCTCCTCAACCACTGCTGCGCTTCCGCCAAAGCTGTTGACACCGGATACCTGTACCGCACGGAAACCGCACTGTGCTGCCACCTGTGCATACACCGGCGGGAAATAACACATATCAAAACTTGTGGTAATACCACTGGTCAGATACTCCATGATACCAAGTACTTCCAATGGTCGGATATTTTCCGTATCCAGCTTGTCCTCCTTTGGGAAACACATCTGATACAACCACTCCTGCAGCGGCAGATCGTCCGCATAGGAACGTAAGAATGTCATATAGGTATGTGCATGGGCGTTTTTAAATCCAGGCATCAGCAGATTGCCTTTCACATCAATCTCACGCTCCCATGTCGGCTGCTCCATCTGCAGCTCGGCACAGATTTCCGCCGGATTTTTGCTCTCTCCTACATAACTGATGTAATCTCCATTTACCCAGAGTTCTCCATTGATAATTTCAAACTGTTCCTGCTCATTTAAAGTCAGGATTTTTGCATAATAAAAACGAATATTCATCTTCTTTCCTTTCTCACATTCTTTAACTGCGCCGATACCTTTTTCTAACAAATATCATTTACTGTTTTTGCAATATTCACTACCGATTCCGTAATCAGCTTTTTAAACATCGGTGCTACCCGGTCTGCCGTTTCCTGAATCTCTGCATGTGTCAGCGGATTTTTTGAAATACCTGCCGCCAGATTAGAAATACAGGAAATACCGCAGACACGCATTCCCATATGGTTCGCTGCCATCGCCTCGCAGGCAGTACTCATACCAACCGCATCCGCACCAAAGATTTTGTACATCTGAATCTCTTCCGGTGTCTCATAATTCGGGCCACTGGTCTGCACGTATACACCTTCTTTTAACGGAATGTTGTTTGCTTTTGCTGTATTTCGAATCACTTCCTGCAGGTCTTTTTTGTAAACTTCACTCATATCCGGGAAGCGGGTTCCAAGTTCCTCAATGTTCGGTCCGGCAAGCGGTGACGGTACAAAACTGGAAATGTGTCCGGTGATCAACATGAAATCCCCAACCTGCATACCTTCCTGTATGCCACCGGCTGCGTTGGTCAAAAACAATACCTTTGCGCCAAGCATTCCCATCAGCCGCGTCGGAAGCACTACATCCTGCATATCATACCCCTCATAATAGTGCACGCGGCCCTGCATGATCACAACCGGAAGATTTTGAATATAGCCAAATACAAAACGGCCTTTGTATCCCAGCACAGTAGAAACCGGGAAGCCTTCAATTTCATGGTAATCCAACATGGACTCCACCTGAATGCTGTCCGCATAATCCCCCAGACCAGAACCAAGGATCAGTGCCACCTGCGGTTCAAAGGATATTTTTTCTCTCACGCTGTGATAACATCTCCGTAATTTGTCATATACCTCACTCATGCCAACCTTCTCCTCTTTTTCGTTGTTTTATGCTGAATCGTTATACTTTTCACATAGATAGTAAATTATAATACCACAAAACGCAAAAATGAACAAGTCTCTACCGGTTAGCCATTGTGTTGTATAAATTATATAGGTTGTATAAATAATACGAAAGTCCGCCAGAAGTATCCCACAGGCTAAGACGCCTTGTGTGATATTTCTGACGGACTTTCTCACGTTTTCTCCCCGGTAATAATATGTCTCAACGCTAATACCTTGTAATCGTATTTCTGTCACACTTTCTTACATTTTGCTTTCATCCCTTGTAATGCTTTTTCGATCTGATTTTCTCATTTTTTAATTTTATCTGATTATAGGCTACAGTCCAAGATACCTTACTGTGATAATTGGATGCTTTTACAGTATGATACATACGAGTCCACCATTGTTGTCATTGACAATTTTCTTCATCGTATCCTGTAATTTTTGCTGGCTTTCTTCGTCCATCATCGTGATTTTCCGGCGGATGCCATCTTCCACCAGTTCTCCCAGGGATTTACCGAATATATTTGTTTTCCAGAGTCCTTCTGAAGTATTCTGATTTTCTTTGATATAGGATACCAGGTCTTTTGCCTGTTCTTCGCTTCCGATGATCGGCGCAATTTCTGTCTCTATGTTTGCCCGGATCATATGTATGGACGGCGAGGATGCTTTCAGGCGCACGCCGTACTGACCGCCATGCCGGATCAGCTCCGGTTCCTCCACCGAAATCTGCTCCATGGATGGCGACACGACACCATACCCGGTGCGCTGCACGCTCTCCATCGCTTCTGCCACCTGCGCATAAGAGTCCTTTTTCTTCGACAGTTCCCGGATCAGTGAGATCAGCTCATATTCTCCATGAATCGGAACCCCCGCCAGCTCACTGATATTTTCATAATAATAACTGTCATCCACACCAAAACAGATTTTCACCGTTCCATTTGCCAGATCCGTCACTTCCAGCCGGATCGATGCAATTTCTTCCCGCTCCGGCAAAAACGTTACCCCGGCAATATCTTTCATCTGCTCCGCCTGGTTTAAAATCCTGCCCGCTTCGGCAATGGCCGCCTCCTTGATTTTATGGGAAACCGGCAGCATTTCCACCCATTTTGGCAAATAAAAATCTAATTCCGTCACCGGGAACTCATACAACGCTTCCTGCAAAATTTTACAGATATCTTCCTGTTTCAGCTGCTCACAATTTACCGGAAGCACTGAAACACCATATTTTTCCTGCAGTTCCTTTGCCAACCGCTGCGACTCACTACTGTGCGACCGTGGGGTATTCAGCAAAACCACAAAAGGTTTTCCAATTTTTTTCAGTTCCTGAACTGTCCGCTCCTCCGCCGGAACGTAATTTTCTCTCGGGATTTCCGTAAAACTTCCATCCGTTGTCACCAGAATTCCAATGGTCGCATGCTCCCGTATCACCTTTTCCGTTCCAATCTGTGCCGCTTTTGCAAAAGGAATCTCATGCTCAAACCAAGGCGTCTTCACCATCCGCTCGCTGCCCTCTTCCATATGGCCATTCACCCCAGCAATCAGATATCCTACACAGTCGATCAGCTTCAGATTTGCCGAAACCTCATCATCAAACTGAATCGTCGCCGCCTCCCGGGGAATAAACTTCGGCTCCGTCGTCATAATTGTTTTTCCCTGCGCCGACTGCGGAAGTTCATCCACTGTCCGCTTCTTTGCCGCAGAATCCTCCATCTGGGGCAGCACCATCACATCCATAAAACGCTTGATAAACGTAGATTTTCCGGTACGCACCGGTCCAACCACACCTAGGTAAATATCTCCGCCGGTTCTGGCAGTAATATTTTGATAAATATTATTATTCGTCATAGCAATCATCCTCTCCTCTTCTACTCATGAATATGCGGCACACTTCCGATTTATACCAGTAAAATACTTCTCCCCTTTTCAAAATATTTTATTGCAAAAACCTTCTTCAGCCATAACACAGCTCAGCATTTATTCAATATATAAAATCATTTTGTAAAATAAATGTAGATTCTTTCAATACACAGAAAAAGAGAGAAAAAAATATCCGGCAAGGCGTCTTAGCCTGCAGGATACTTTTTTCTCTCTTTTTCGTCCGTTTTACCACTTAATACCTAATCGTCCAGAAGATATTCCCCTAGAATGCGAATGCCATCTTCTATGCAGCCATCGCAGCTTCGCAGCACTTTCCCGGTACCAACACCTTTCAGTTCCCGACACACAATCGATCCATTCTTCTCCTTAAATTTTGCAGCCAGCTCCCGCACTTTTCCCATCGTCTGTGCCTTTGTATCACAGGCCTGCAGATCTCCGGAGCTGTTTGCCAGTCCAAGTGCCATAAACATCGCCGTCACAGCACCACATGTCTCCATCATGCCGCCCATGCCTGCTCCAAATCCTTCTGAAATGCGGAACAACGTTTCTTCATCCATTCCAAGTTCATCCGCATATGCGCAAAGCACGACCTGCGCACAATTATATCCTTTTCCGTGCTTTTCTTTGATTTCCGCCACACGTTCTTCTATCGTTTTCATCTGTCTCCTCCTGGTTTTCTCTTCTTTTTCCATACACCATCTGACTATTTTTGCAATGATCCTTCTGGTTTTTCTGCGCTCATTATAGCACATTTTATACTCTTTTTATGTTTTTTTGCCTGAAATCCATTGAATTTTTCCCAAGAAACTGGTACACTATGGTTACCCTTTTGATACTAAATTACTTTTTCAAACCAAATTAAATAAAATTTTAACAAAGAAGAAAAATTTCGGAGGTGAAATACACTATATGCAGCAAACTGTCAATCCTTATCATTTTGTTACAAACTGTATATCCGGTAAGTGGAAAATGACCATTCTTCACCACATTCATCATTATGGGAAAATACGTTTTAACGAGACAAAAAAAACACTGGGCGTCAGCGAAAAAGTATTAAGCCAGCAGTTAAAAGAACTGACACACGACGGACTTGTTCAGAGAATTCAGTACAATACGATCCCGCTGAAAGTTGAGTATATCCTTACTCCACTGGGCGAAGATCTGATCCCGGCCCTGGATATTCTTTACATCTGGAGTATCCGCAGACTAACCGATCTGAATCTTCCGATCGATCCGGATGCCTTTAAGGTACACACAGAACTGAAATATCGTGATCAGTTAAAAGACGTTATGGACACGTATATGAAAAAGCATCCTTCTGCTGAGGACGAAGAATAAAATAAGACACAAAAAAAGCTGCTTTCGCAGCTTTTTTTGTATTAGGATAGGATATTATATAGCTACAAACAAGGCGGAATTTTCCAGCCTGTGTAACTTACTTTGGATAGTCTGTGACTTATTTATTTGTCACATAATCATAGATTGCATGTGCTGCATGTTTTCCGGCACCCATTGCAAGGATAACGGTTGCGGCACCTGTAACTGCATCACCACCAGCATAGACACCTTCTTTTGTTGTCTTTCCGTTCTGCTCATCAGCTACGATACATTTCCATTTATTTACTTCCAGACCCTCTGTTGTTGAAGAGATCAACGGGTTTGGAGATGTTCCCAGAGACATGATAACAGTATCAACATCCAAGACGAAGTTAGAACCAGGAATTACCTGCGGACGTCTTCTTCCGGACTCATCCGGCTCACCAAGCTCCATGCGGACACACTCAAGACCGGATACCCAGCCATTCTCATCCTCATAAATTTTTACCGGATTGGTCAGAAGGTCAAAGATAATACCTTCTTCTTTTGCGTGATGAACTTCTTCCACACGGGCCGGAAGCTCTGCTTCACTTCTTCTATATACAATATGAACTTCTGCGCCGAGACGAAGTGCTGTTCTTGCAGCATCCATTGCTACGTTACCACCACCAACAACAGCTACTTTTTTGCCGCCGTGGATCGGTGTGTCATACTCATCTCTGTATGCGCTCATCAGGTTATTTCTTGTCAGGTACTCATTTGCAGAGAATACGCCATTTGCGTTCTCACCCTCAATACCCATGAATTTTGGAAGTCCTGCTCCGGAGCCGATAAATACAGCCTCGAAACCTTCCTCATCGATCAGCTGATCAATTGTTACAGATTTACCGATCACTACGTTTGTCTCAATTTTAACACCAAGAGCAGTCACGTTGTTGATCTCTCTTGCAACGATACGCTCTTTCGGAAGACGGAACTCCGGAATACCGTAACGAAGTACTCCGCCCGGCTCATGCAATGCTTCGAAAATAGTAACATCGCATCCCATTCTTGCAAGCTCGCCTGCGCAAGCCAGACCGGAAGGACCAGAACCAACGATTGCGATCTTATGTCCGTTTGATGGAGCTGGTGCCTGCTGGCTATAGTTATTCTCTGCAGCTGCATCTGCTACAAAACGCTCCAGTTTACCGATGGAAACAGCCTCGCCTTTGATACCGCGCACACATCTTCCCTCACACTGGTTCTCCTGCGGGCATACACGTCCACAAGTAGCCGGAAGGGATGTATACTGAGAAAGGATTTTGTAAGCTTCCTCGATCTCACCTGTTTTTACTTTACCGATAAATCCCGGAATATCGATGGAAACCGGACATCCTTCTACACATTTTGCATTTTTACATCCAATACATCTCTGTGCTTCCTGTACCGCTTCTTCTTTGTTATATCCATAACAAACTTCTTCAAAATTTGTTGCTCTTACCTTTGGATCCTGCTCTCTTACAGGAACTTTCTTAAACATATCCATTAGTTGTCACCTCCGCAGTTTCCGCATCCACCATGATGTGTATCGCCTTCACGCAGCTTCAGGATTGCACGTCCCTCTTCTGTCTTGTACATCTGCTGACGTTTCATTGCCTGGTCAAAATCAACCAGATGTCCGTCAAACTCCGGTCCGTCTACACATGCAAATTTAATCTCATCGCCTACCTGTAAACGACATGCGCCACACATACCAGTTCCATCTACCATGATCGGGTTCATGGAAACAATCGTCGGGATGTCCAGCTTTTTGGTGAGCAGACATACGAATTTCATCATGATCATCGGTCCAATGGCCACGCAGACATCATACGGCTGCTCAGCTTTTTCTGCCAGATCCTCGATTACTTTGGTAACCATACCCGGAATACCGTAACTTCCATCATCTGTACATACATACAGGTTTCCGGCAACTGCTTTCATCTCATCCTCAAGGATCAGCATGTCATAATTTTTTGCTCCGACAATAACATCTACATCCACACCATGCTCATGCATCCATTTTACCTGCGGGTAAACCGGTGCTGTTCCAACACCACCTGCTACAAACATGATTTTTTTCTTTTTCAGTTCTTCCACATCTTCTTCAACAAGCTCAGACGGACATCCCAATGGTCCAACGAAATCCTGGAATGCATCTCCTGCCTGCAGAGATGACATACGCTCGGTAGAAGCTCCAACGATCTGGAACACAATAGTAACAGTTCCTGCTTCTCTGTCATAATCACAGATGGTCAGCGGAATACGTTCTCCGATTTCATCCATCTTTACTATTACAAACTGTCCCGGTAAACAGGATTTTGCCACTCTCGGTGCATTTACCACCATATAATAGATTTTATCAGCTAACTGCTTACGTTCTAAAATCTTATACATAAGTACCTCCTCTATTGTTAATTAATTAACTCACTTTTTACATTGTATACATTTTTTTTACGATTTTCAACTACTTTCTGCTTATATCTATGTTCTAATTCATATACAACAAACCTACAACTATACAGGTTCTCATCGTCCCATTTTCACTTCCTTCTTCGATTTTTATCTATCATATTATGAGAACCGCTGCGCGAACCTCATAATCGATTTGCGGCACAAAGACGGTGCCTTTTATCGAAAGTTGGCTAGCATCTTCCGATAAGATATATTATGAGAACCGCTGCGCGAACCTCATAATCGATTTACGGCACAAAGACGATGCCATTTATCGAAAGTTGACTAGCAACTTCCGATAAGATATATTATGAGAACCGCTGCGCGAACCTCATAATCGTTATATAGCGGAAAAATGCCAACTTCCGATAAAATCTAATATAGCAATGCAGTATGCTTCGCACTGGAGACCTGATGTTACTGTCTGGTTTCCTGTAGTATACATTTATAATTTGAAGAAAACCCCTGACTTCCCAGGAGTTTCTTCGGATAGGTATAATTTTGGAATCAGAAAAATTAAATAGATTTTTCTGCGTTTTACTGCGGTACAACCTTTGTAAATGTTCTGGCTTCCTCTTCTCCACGCTGAACACGCAGTGCACCAAGTGCAAGAGATTCCATCTCATTTTCTCCGGCATATACGACTACCGGTGCGATAAACTCAACACGTTTTGCAACTTCTTTTGTAAAATACTCAGAATATGCAATACCACCGGTCAGAATAATATTGTCAACTTTACCATCTACATAAACAGCAAGTTTTGCAATATTTCTTGCTACATTTAAGATCATTGCATCGTAGATGAGTTTGGCTTTCTCATCGCCATCCATCATCATTTTCTCAACGATTCTTGTATCATTCACGCCAAAGTAGCCCATAAGACCACCCTGTGTTTTCACTTTTTTCATCATGGCCTTCTTACCCATGCCCTCACGGGTTGCCATATCGATCACCTGGAATGCAGGCAGTCCGCCGGCACGCTCCGGTGAGAACGGTCCTTCATCATCAGAGATCATATCAACGATCTGGCCTTTGTGATGCAGGGATAATGTAATTCCACCGCCAAGATGAGCAACGATTACAGAAATATCACTGTATAGTTTGTTATTCTCTTTTGCGTATTTCATAGCAGCGGCACGCATGTTCAGGTTATGTCCCATACCTTTACGCTGCATCTCCGGTAAACCGGTTACTTTCGCAAGCGGCTCCAACTCGTCAACAGTTACCGCATCGTAAATGTAAGCCGGAATATTCAACTCTGTAGCGATTGCATTTGCAATAACTGCGCCAAGGTTGGATGCATGCTCGTTCTGCGGTGCATATGTAAGCTGCCATACCATATCCTCATTTACGCGGTAAGCACCTGCCTTGATCGGTGGAAGCAGACCACCACGGGATACGATTGCTGTCAGATCCTCTTTGTACACGCCATTTTTCTCCATGGTTGCAAGGATCAGATTTTTACGCATCTCATACTGATCGATAATATTTTCAAAAGGCTTTAACTCATCCTGAGAATGCTCAATGCTCTCCACAAATAACGGTGTCTCATCCTGATAAACCGCAATTTTTGTGGATGTGGAGCCCGGATTCATTACTAAAATTTTTTCCATGTCGGTCTCCTTATTTGTTTTTGCCTGCACTCACTGCTGCTGCTAAAGCAAGGGAAAGGAATTTTTCTTTTGCAGAAGATCCTCTGGAGCAGAATACGATCGGTACCTGAGCACCAACTACGAAACCTGCCATGTTACCCTGTGCAATGATTGTGATGGATTTTCCAAGGATATTTCCAACCTGAATGTTTGGAACAAGGATAACATCAGCATCACCTGCAACCGGGCTCTCGAAACCTTTGATGTCTGCACACTCTTTGTCAAGAGCGATATCCAGGGAGATCGGTCCCTCAACAACACAGTCTTTGATCTCGCCGCGCTCGTTCATCTCTTTTAACTCGCGTGCTTCTACTGTCTCAGGCATTTTCGGGTTTACTTTCTCTACTGCTGCTACAGCTGCAATCTTCGGATTCTCATATCCAAGAGCTTTCAGAGTCTCTACTGTATTTTCGATGATCTGTGCTTTCTGCTCAAGTGTCGGGTATGTCATCATACCACCATCTGTAGTAACAAGAAGTTTATGATAATGTGGAAGTTCGTCAAATACGAAGTGAGACATTACACGGCCTGTTCCAAGACCTGTCTCTTTGTTTACAGCCGGTTTTAAGATCTGTGCTGTCTCCATTTTACCTTTCATCAGGAAATCACCTTTTCCTTCGTGGATCAGGGCAACGGCACGTTTTGCAGACTCGTCTACATCCGGAACATCGTAGATATCTTCTTCCGGTACAACCAGACCGATCTCTGCACAGATTTTATCGATCTCTGCTTTATCGCCAACCAGAACCGGTTTTGCGATTCCTTCTTCCTGTGCATGTTTGATAGCCTGTAATGTGTGCTCATCCTGAGCAGCTGCTACGATTACACGCATTGGCTCCGGAAAACCTTTTACACGTTCAACAATTTCATCAAAGTTTTTAATAACTGCCATTATAAAATCCTCCTGCTGTTTATATATATTTTTCGAGCTTCCGTATTGAAACTCTTTTCTCATTCACTGCGTTTTATTATAGCATGTTTCTTATATCACCGCAACATAAAAAATTGCAATTTATACTTTATATTTTGCATTATGCACGATTTTTATTTTATTTTTAATGGAACTGAATGAAATTACCGGATGTGGACACGGATTATTTTCTATCTGCGCTGCGCCGCTTATATCCGCCTCCTCCCGTGAACTCGCCCACAGCAAAAAAACTGCTGTGGGCTCAAACACACTCACGGAGGCGGGCTATGCTCGCTCCGATCACGAAAATAACCCTACCGTCCTGCATCCGGTAATTTCACTTCAGTTCCAATTTACACTACAAAAAATTCAACACTTCTCACGCATCCTACAAATATTTGTATCCAATATACACCTGTAAAAAAAGCCTATCCTCACCACATACACAATATTTATCGCATTCTCATAACCAATTGATAAATAACAGTTAACAGCTTGTAGCAAATATTGTATCTGCCACTATGTACATGAACAAAGCTGAAAGCAGAAAATCCAATGTAAGACGATAGGGCAATTTTCGTCGTGACTGCAAGGCTAGCCCGTCCGCGGGAGTGTGTCTGAGCGAACTGTTTTTGTGAGCGAGTTCGCGGGAGCGGGCGGAGATAAGCGGCGCAGCAGTCACAGAAAATTGTCCGTGTCTACATTGGACTTTCTGCTTCAGCTTGTTCTTTCATTCTTCACATAGCCAAACTATTAAATTATTTAAAATCTGCTTTTCACAGTTTCAAGGTTTTTGAGAATGTAATCCCGTGACCATAACTGGTGTGCTTCCAGACCATCACAGATCTTGGAGAAATCTTTCTTTTGTACTGCCTCATGAATCTGCTCAAAGTATGTGATACCGGAATGATACTGTCCGCCACTACCGCCTTTTTCTCTCGGCATTGCAAACAGTGCATGCAAAATCTCATCCATTCCTGTCATGGATGTTACTTTTGTCATCAGCATCTCATTCTTGGAATTTTTGTAAAATACATCCATGATATTACGGATACATCTGCAGCTCTCGATGACACCGTTTGAGGAACGGTACTCCTCGATATATTTTCCAATTTCATCTGCCATCTGCT
Organism: Dysosmobacter segnis; assembly: GCA_963659325.1. Taxonomy (GTDB): domain Bacteria; phylum Bacillota; class Clostridia; order Lachnospirales; family Lachnospiraceae; genus Eubacterium_I. The sequence continues at coordinate 42,251 of CAVKTR010000002.1, read as the reverse complement.
GTGCATCACCGTCACGCAGTGCATTTCTTGCAGCCAGCATCTGATAAGCGAAAGAAATCTCCTGGATCTCACGGACGTCATCCTCTGTGATATCAATCACTCTCGCACCTACATTATTTTCAAATTCAATTAATCCTTCGTTAAGCAACCGGTTCAATGCCTCTCGCACCGGTGTGGAACTAACGCCGTACTCTTCCTGTAATTTACTTACATTCAATTTGCTTCCAAATGGAATCTTTAACTGAACAATTCTCTCCCGTAACTTTTCATATACCTGGTCAACCAGGGATACCCTTTTAATGACTGCCATTCTTTTCTTCTACTCCTGTCTTTATGCTTTTCAACGCATTGCATATTTCACATTTTGCACGATGTCAAATATATAAGATATTATGCCATAAAAATGTATACAATGCAAACGATTTATGGCACAAAATGGTATACAATTCAAATCTTTTACAGCATAAATTATTTAATTCAAATCATTCATGGCACAAAAAAGAAACACGACCAAAATCTTTTGGATTTCAATCGTGTTCCTATCCTACTCTACTTCAAAGTATTCATTATCATCTACCTGACGGGCACCCTCTTTTTCATAGACACCCATGACATGGCACTCCGGGCAGAAACCGAACTCATCGCCAAACTCTGTCATAACATCCAGCGCGTACTCAAATTTCATGCCGCATTTCGGGCAGTGATAATACATATATAAAGCTCCCCAGGTCATAAGAAAAAGTCTCCTTATTTAGTTAAACCAAGGATCTGACGTGCCTCATCTGGTGTAGCAACTTCTTTGCCATACTCTTTGATAACACGAACAGCTCTCTCGATGAACTGAACGTTGCTCTCTGCAAGCTGTCCTTTTGCGTACATTACGTTATCTTCCATACCTACACGGATATTTCCGCCAAGTGCTACTGCACCGTAAAGCATTTCCATAGCGCTGTGTCCAACACCGAAGCAAGACCATGTATAGTTTCCTTTTCCTACTAACTCATCAGCTGTCTCTTTCATAAAGATCAGGTTCTTCATAGAACCAGCGATACCGTTTGCACATCCCATACAGAACTGGAAGTGTACAGGTGTTTTCAGAACGCCTTTTTTGATATAGTAAGCAGCGTTTCCGATCATACCCGGATCAAAAGCCTCGATCTCCGGTTTAACACCTAACTCCTGGAATAACAGACCACAATCTGTTAAAAATTTCGGTGTATTTAAGAATAATCCGCTGTTTAACCAGTTCATAGAACCGCAATCGTAAGAAGCCATCTCTGGTTTTAATTTTTTGACATGAGCAACACGGATCTCGTCATCAGCGTGAATATCTCCGGATGTTGTAAGGTTTAATACAATATCACAATCCGGATATTTTGTATGGATCAGGTTTACAGTCTCTTCGAATTTGGCTGTATCCATTGTTCCGTTACCCTCATCATCTCTCATATGAAGATGAGCAACTGCTGCGCCTGCTTTCCAGCATGCGTAAACATCATCAGCGATCTCCTGTGGAGTCATCGGTACGTTCGGGTTGTTCTCTTTTTTTGGCCAAGCGCCTGTTACAGCAGCTGTGATAATAACTTTATTTTTTAATGCTTTGTTATCCATTTTAAGTATCCTCCTAATATTCCCATAAAATCCAGACGAGAAAATTCCCGTCTGGATCATATTGTTTAAAGCAAATTATTTGTTGCGGTTGAACAGTCTCTGAATATAGTCAAGGCAGCTAAGTCCGTACTCTTCAGCATCACCGTAACCAGTTCCGCAGTATTTGTATTTTCTGTCCGGAACAGTCGGATCAATGTTCTCTTCGTCAACATAAGCAACCGGATGAGCCATAGAACCATCGCCCATGTACCATCTGATTGGGTAGCAGTGGAAGTCGAACCATTTACCTGGAACGATCTTATCAAGATCACCACCAAGGTTCTCAACACCAACGATACCATGACCAAGCATTTCTTTGTGACATGGCTCCCATGTTCCCCAAACACCGATGTTCTCTAACTCACCGAATTTCTCATCGTATGCTTCCTGACCATGGATGCGGATGTACTCGAATTTATCGAACTCAGCGTAAGCCTCCTCACCAAAGAGTTCTTTGTACTCTTCAACGATTGTCTTACCTGTAGCGCCAAGAAGGTTCATTCTTGTCATACCGTTGTTACCCATAGCTGTGTGAAGCGGATGATCCAGAGCCTGTCCGTCCATAGCAACACATTTAACGCCCTGTTTTACAAACCATTTACCAGCATCGATTCCTGTACCTGCTGCATAATGATAGTAAGCTTTGGAATCATCGAAGTAACGATGCATTCCGGAGTTAAGGCAAAGGATTTTTCCTTTCAGATCGCCATCTTTAAGGCCGTACTCTTTCATACATGCATCAAGATGTTTGTCTGTGATCAGTCCCCAAGGCTCGATATCGATTTTGAATACGATAGCCTCTCCAGCATAAGCATCAGCCGGCATCTCATGTGTGTAACGAGCACGTCTGCCATCGAACTCATACTCCATAACGTGACGCGGTGCATCACAGTGAGTACCTGTATGCATTGTACATGTAATTCTCTGTGTAAGAACTCCACCTTTTGCCATGGAATGTGCTCCTACGATTTCTGGTTTGTCAAAGTATGGCCAACGCGGAATCTCTGCACTAAACGGATGAGCCAAATCTACAACAACTTTTCCCATTTTTTTATCCTCCTAGATTATAAAAAATAATGTTTAAATATTATATACACAAATAAGCGAATTCATCGACTTATTTATTGTAAAGCATTTTGATCAGATATTCATTCAGACCACCGTTGATCTCGGCAATCTCTTCATCTGTATATTTCATGAATCCTTCATGAACTCCGTCTACTTTCTCTGCACGGAAACCATTTTTACCTTCATCAAGCATCTGTTTCAGTAATGGAGAAGCATCATGTCTGTCTTCCAGATCTTTCAATACATAGTTATGAATATTAGATGTAAGCTGTGTGCTTACCATATCAGAGTTTACTAATGGTGGTAAGTACGGAAGTCTCAGACCGAAACTGTATTTGCATGCGTCGTCAACTGTTTTTGCATCAGCAATACCACGCTCAACAATAGAAATTGCCTCACGCCATAATGCATGCTGCATTCTGTTTGCGATGAATCCCGGAACGTCTTTTTTGCAAAGAACCGGTTTCTTTCCAGCTTCTGTCAGAACATCGATAACAGTCTGTGCAGCCTCGTCTGTAGTAGCGTCTGTCTTAACAACCTCTACTAACGGAATAAGGAATGCCGGATTCCAGAAATGTGTACCGCAAAGTCTCTCACGATGTTTACATTTAGAAGAAATCTCTGTCGGGCTCATAACGGATGTGTTTGTACAGAAGATACAGTCATCTGATACATAATCCTCTAACTGAGCGAACAGATTCTGTTTCATCTCCATCTCCTCTAATACACACTCAACAACCATCTCTGCGTTTTTAACGCCTTCGTTGTCAAGATCCTGTGTAAAGCTGATTTTGGAAACGATCTTGTCTACATCTGCCTCTGTTACGATTTCTTTCTCAACAAGAAGTTTCATATTGTTGCGAACTTTTGCTTCTACATCTACTGGGAATACATCATAAACAGTTACCTTTGCATCATCAAGTCCTGCAAGGATCTGTGCGATAGCACTTCCCATCATTCCGCCGCCGCATACTAAGAAATTCTTAATTTTACTCATTATTTTTGCATCTCCGTCTTATTAATCATTCACAGGAATCCCAGCTTGCTGCCGGGATTCCTTATAGTTTGTGTAATAAGTCTGCAATTATGGTGTCAAACGCCACATTACATGACCTTTTTCATTATCTGACAGGATAATGATTAGCAGGTTAAGTAACCACCGCTGCAGTCGCAGTTAGCGCCTGTGATGTAGTTGGAAGCATCAGATGAAAGGAAGATAGCATATCCAACGAAATCTTCCGGCTCAGCCAGACGTCCGATCGGCTCACGTTTCATGAAGTTCTGGTATACTGCTGATTCCGGATCAAACATCCACTCTGTTAACTCGCTGCGGAATACAGTCGGGCAAAGAGAGTTTACATTGATGCCGTATTTAGCGGAGAGGTCACAAGCCATGGAAGAAACCATAAGGTCTGCACCACCTTTGGATGTACAGTATCCTGTGTATCCAGCCATACCACGTTTGGAACGCTGAGATGTAACAACTACGATCTTGCCGCCTTTACCCTGAGCAACCATCTGCTCTGCAACATATTTGCATACAACGTATACAGATTTGCAGTCAGCATCCATGATGTACTGCCAGTCAGCTACGGACTGCTCTAAGATATTCTGAGGTTTGTTGAATCCGTGGCAAACAGCAAGAATATTGATCTCACCATATTTCTCAACAGTAGCTTTCATTAAGCCAGCAACATCATCTTCTTTTGCAGGATCTGCTGCATAATATGCGCACTCGATATCCTCTGCTTTAAACTCAGCCTCAAGTTCCTGTAATTTTGCTGCATTACGTCCGGTCATCATTACTTTTGCTCCTGCGTAGCCATATGCTTTAGCAAGAACTTTTCCTAATGCACCAGTTGCACCTGTTACTAATGCAACTTTACCTTCTACAGAAAACATGTTGTCGACAAAGTCTTTTTTTAAACTTACCATTTCCCAAAATCCTCCTTAAATTTGCTTTTTGGTTTATTCTTCATTTCAGGCATCGCAGCAACGATATCTGAAATTAAATACTTTTCAATGAATTTGACGTTTTTCGCCTTTCGTCAATTTCATCAGCTTTAGTATAGTTCAAGTCGCTTTTTTATGCAATACATACAATAATGTAATCAAGTTACTGTATGGTAATTCAGTTTCCGTTTTGTACATTATCACCAACAGTTTTTTGATTTTTTCTTATGAAATTGTTGATTTTTCCTTAGGAAGGTTGTATACTTGTGGTTGTAAAAAATGTCAGAAAAGAAAGGAAGGTCTTATACTATGGCTGGCTACAAAATTACTAAAAAAGACGCTTATTATACTTACGAGGCACCGGGACACAAAGAGTGCAAATTATGCAGACTTCATGATCCGCAGGACATCGATGGTGGAAGACTGACAAATGGTCTTTCTCATTTCCTTCCAAGCGGCGGCGGCACAGAGTTTGCTGACAACGCTATGGAGTCCATCTACTACATCATCGAAGGAACCATGTTATTCAAAGGTGATGACGGTGTTGAGACAGTTCTGGAAGCAGGCGACAGCGTACATATCGCTCCGCACTCCAAAAAGAGCGTTACAAATATCGGAACAACAACAGCTCAGATGTTAGTAATTCTTTTACCAGAGGCTGCTAAATAATTCATTCTAAATTTCAAAAAACAATTGAATATGATAAAGGGACAGCGAAGAAATGAAAGTTTCTTCGCTGTCCCTTTATCTTTTTGGAAATTATTTCATAGAACGAACTTTCTTATGAAATAAAAACGCTTATGTTCTTTTAGCGCAGCCTGTTTTTTGTTCACTCTTCATCTTTTATATAACATGCGTACAGGTACAGGCTTACCGTTTCGTTACCTTTTACTTGTTCAAACGTCAAGGTATGTCTGACCGGATCATACTTATATTGTGCATCTGCATCATCCATTCCGGTCCATTTCAGCGTATAGCCCTCCATCTGGTAGTCCGGGAGCTGCAAAACATCATCTTTCTTCAGATAGATTCCATCCCACCATCCAAGTGTTGTCGGTTCATTTTCTCCTTCCACAAATTCTTTCGTTGGATCTCCAATCGAGAATACAATATTGACGGAAATATCCGTAGATTCTTCTGATACCCAGCGTGTATAATAATATACATCATGATCCGGCATTTTGTAGGCACCTTCTTTGTCTTTTCCAGTTTCAAAAGATACCCATCCCGCAAACTTTTTGCCTGCAGCCTTATCTTCTTCTTTTAACTCCGGCCGAATATCACCCTCTATGATTCCATAACCGACAGCTATATCTTTGATAGTTTTATACGGTTCTTCTTCTCCCTCTACGATAAAGTAGATATTATGTGTATTCTGTGTATAGTATCCGTTAATTGTAATATCCTTTGCAGGCATCACATTCACATAATACGTTCCATTCTCCTGTATAACAGAAAAATCTTCTGAATCATTTTCCCAGTAGAATGTCATTCCATCTTTTGCTGAAATCTCCGGCAATGCAAAACGGCTGAGATATTCCGCTGTAAACGGACTGCCTGTAAGTGGCTCCCCATCCACATTCACGGTTACCTGATACTTTCTCGGCGTTGTCACTGCCTTCAAAACCACATCTCCATCCGGCATTACAAAACTTCTATCTGTGATCGTCACGCTCTTTGCTGTCTCTGTTATCTCTGCTGTCCAATCGGATACATCATATCCGGTAAGCACTGGCGTATCAGCAACTGTTACTGTACTTCCAATGGCTGCGAATACTTTTGCCGTATACTCGCTTCCATCAAGTACGTAAGTCACATAGCGTTTCGTGGTCGTTCCATAAGCGGTCACATCTGCCGCCGGCATATTTTCCGGCATATTTTCCAGTTTATCGGAGCCGGACCACCACTCCCAGCCGTCAAAGTGCAGTCCTTCTGATTCATCCGGTACTCCCGGATCTGTCAGTACATCATTGTAATGCATTGTCTTTTCGGCAATCTGATTTCCATCAAGTATATATGTGATTTTATACTCTTTATAAGCGCCGTCTGTCCAGATGGCCGTAAGCTTCGTGTCTTCAGTAAGCGTGATGACGTCATCTGTGCCATATACATTTCCAGCTTCATCCTTCCATCCACCAAACACATAGTCCCTTGTCTCATCTGACTTCGTGACCGTTGCCAGATCAGAGAGTTTCAGCTCTTTTCCGCAATTTTCTTTTACAGACTCTGTTCCGTTTATGTCGCCGCCATTGGCATCAAATGTTAAAGTATACTGATTAACCGTATAATTCCATTTGTAGGCAATCTCTGTGGTCAGTCCATCATCTAATGTCTGGATCAGTCGTCCCTCACTGGTATAAGTCTTGTCAGAATTTACGACATCATCCGGTTTCCAGTTCTCATTGTATTTTTCCATAAATTCCAGATAACCGTCATAACCACCGACATAGGAATCTGTCTGCTTTCCATTTTTAAGTATACCAAGTGTGGTATATACGTTTACCTTATACTCTTTCGGCGTTGCTTCATAAATAGCTGTCAGAGTAACCGGATCATCAATAACTGCTGTATCCTGATATCCGTAAATTTCTCCGGTGGCATTATTTTTCCATCCTATTGGCTTGTAGGTATTATAAGCGTCTTCCTCCTTTTTTACAATTCCGGAAAGCCTTACTTTGTAATCATCTGTGGAATAAGAAACGTTCATTTCATTTTGAACGAGCGTACCTTCTCCCGGATCAAAAGTTATATCAACTTCTCTGTCAAATCTCATACGAAGCACTGTATCCTGAGAGATACGGGTGTAATCCGGCACAAATACCTCATCATTTTGATCCACCCAGCCATTATAGTTCCAGGTTACTCCTTCTTTTTGAGATACCGCTGCCTTTGCCTCATCTAAGATGTCTGCCGATATACGATCTCCTTTGTTCACAGTCAATGTTTTATATGTCACATAATCATGAACTGTGTCGTCATATATTTGTATTGTAACCGTCTGCCGGGTTGTTTTATATACACCGTATAACTGGATCGGTTCGGTAACTGTTACATCGCTAAGCGACTTATATACAACCTCGCCATCTTTTTCCAATGCAAATCCTTCCAATGGTCTCCACCATGGACCGCTTAGACATTTCAGGTTGCCAATCTGTGATCCATATGTCACACTTATATCATATACATAGCCTATTCCAGCCGAATTAAGCCCCGACACCCTGATCGGCACATAACCCGTATAATAGGAGGCTGTATAACTATCCATCACTTTTCCATATTCCTGTGGATACAGTTTTGCCAATTCTGCTTCCACTGCTTCCGGTGAATCTCCGGTCACTTTGCAGACCGCCTCGTTCGTAGAATAACCCGTTACAATTTTTTCCCTGTTATCCCGGAAAAAATACCATTGCAGTTTATCCGGACCGTATCTACCCGAAACATCATTAATCCAGCCATTTACATATACATACTTATGTCCGCTGTTTGCCGGGCAGCTAGGCGTATTCCCAATATTGGCCGCTCGGATCTCTGCCACCCAGGTATCACTTCCATTTTCCCGGTATTTAAATACCGACAATCCCTGAGGTGTATATCCGGAATAGATGAATTCCATATTGTTCTTGTTGACTCTTGTCGTGTATGGATCTATATTCCAGGAACCATTATAGATTTTTTCTTCATCCGTAACATCATACTGGATATAACCAACCTTTTCTCCGGCCGCGACTGTTCTCGTGCTGACAAGTGTCTTCACACCATTCACTTCGGTATAGATTCTTGCAGTAAAGAACTTACCTGCATCTTCCACCGAAACCTTAGATGTATTTACAAACACCGCCTTTGCACTCGTTACCGTCCGGTTGAAATCATCACTGCTGCTCTGTGTAAACTGCAGATACTGACCTTTGTAATAAATTTCTACCGTACTTTCGTCACTCGGTACATCCCGGCTCACAGTTTTTTTATAGTTAAGATAGGATTGTCCATCCTTTCCATAATCCATAGAGAAATTGCTGTTTGAAAAATTTATGTATATTTTTGACCACGGAATGCTGACATGCTCACTGGTTTCTCCTGTTTTAATATTAAATACTGTGCCAGTCAGCGGTGAAAGATCCGTTGTCTTTATACTGGTAACCTGCGCATCCGGATCATCCGTCGTAATATAGAAGGTTGGTGGCTGATCCAATGCCAGCAAAACTTCCTTATTTCCCATGTCAAACAACGGCCATGTTTTATCCACCAACTTTGCCTCTGCCTCCACATGGAAAATCCGAGATCTGGCAATGGCACTTACTTCCAGATAAATGCCGCCTTCCATATAATATCCGCCCGTCAGCGTATGATATACCGTGCTGCTGTACTGATATGGTTTCACCATGTGGTACCTTGCATATCCGTAGATGTCAATATATCCGCCAATTTCCAACGCCATGCCCACTTCGCCCAGTTTGTCTAACCCCATGAAAGATAATGTCATAGAGCCTTCTAAGCCTGTACGGATACCGAGATAACCACACGTCGACAGATCAAAACTGTAGCGATCCGCTCCACTCAGTTTGTTCTTGTAACCTTCGAACTCATGTGTCTTTGAATTTCCTGAAATACCGATCTGCGTCGCATCCAGTATAGAAAACTGGCTGCTTATACCTGCTGCGAAATTCACTTTTACAATATAGTCCAGTTTCAAATTAATACTGAACATCGGGATTGGTTCAACGAGAGGCTCCAAAACCTGGAACATCGGAATCCTGCACAGTTCTATGTAACCGCCCTTATTTTCCAGCATCTCCTGTACTTCTGCCACGAGACTGTCCGGATCATTGTTCTCCTTGCTTGAAAACATCTCGTCTATAGAAGATGAAATATCTCTCCATTTTCCATTATTCGATGCTACCAGAACTTTAAATCCGATATCCGTCTGGGAATATACATTTACTGCATAGTCAAATTCCAGATTCGTTGTTCCAAGTTTCATTGATTTATAACCTTGCAGAGAAATATTCAGATATTCCTTGATGGTAACTGTAGCATCAATCTTCAATTTTCCTTTCAGATTCCCTTTATAACCAACAGTAAACGTGATCGCGCTCCAATAATCCGAATCGCAGACAGTAAAATTATCATTTTGCGCTTCGCCAATTTTTACATTGATCTCCAGATATTTTCCCAGCTTTTCGGACAGATCTACCAGCGTATCATCTTTTAATTTTGCATTATCTGAAAAATCAATAAGGGAAGGATTGCTGTTTGCAAGCAGGGATGTTCCACCCAGAAGTTCCTTCACTTCTTCACTGTCTGCCAGCATCGCTGCCATGACCAGATTTAACTGCTGGATACCTTCACTTTCATACAATTCCTGAACCAATGCTTCGGTATCAATTCCCTCTTCCAGAAGTTCATTATAAGCGCTTTTCTTAAAACTGATGTCTATATTTTTATAGACATCTTCAATATCGCTGTCTTCGCAGATGATATACCATTTGTCCGCATCTTCTTCATCCTGATAACATTGCATAATGTTTACAAAAAGCGAATCTTCGGTAACATTTTTTGTTCCATCCCCGATGCATACCGTCTTGCCTGCTGCAAGCTGTTTCTCATCAAAATACTCTTTGCTGAGGGAATACTGATAGATATAATCATTATCAATTTCCTCAAGTTTCGTCTCATCCAGATAAATGATGCCCGGATTTACTTCCACAATCCCTGACGGTGCCTTATAGATTCGGAATGAATACTCACGCACACTGGATTCCAGGCCTTTAAAGGTAACACCGTCTGCTGCAGTCATCGTATACAAACCGCCTTCCATATAACCACCGACCGGCGAGACCGTATATTCATCTCCATTTGCAGTAACAGTAAATTCACTGATCTCGTCTCCTGTGATCACATCCAACGTTATAAAATTGTCAAGTGTTTCTGCAGTGATCGATGTGGAACTGATCAGTGTGACCTCTTTATCTACAGGACAGTCTTCCTCATAATAATCCGACTGCTGTGCAATATCTACAGAATCCTCTGTGTCACCAAACATAGCATACAGAGTCTTATTCTCTTCCACTTCCGTCCCGGTAAAAAATGGCGTTGTGCATTCTGCCTCTTCGTACCATCCAAGAAATGCCTGTCCGGCCTTATAGGACTGTGGAACATTATCAAGTGCCGTTCCCTTTGTCACCGTGATCGCATTTACCGGTGTACCACCCCGACTGTCAAAAGTTACCGTAACCTGCTCGTCTTTAGAGTCGTCTCCGCTATCATCTTTCTTATCATCTTTGGAGTCATCTCCGGTATTATCTTCTTTATCATCCCCGGAACTGTCTGCCTTATTGTCTTTTCCATCATTGTCGGAACTGTTTTCACCACTTCCATTATCTGCGGAATCTGCATTTATCTCTTCTTTCACATTGTCAATCTCATCCGTAATGTTATTTGCCACTTCTTTTGTGTCACTATTCTTGTTAAATTTGTTTTTGATGCTTGCTATAACATTTTTTATCGGATTTTTCTTTGCAGTATTCTGCATATCATTTTGAGCAACATCCTGTGTATCGTCCTCTATATCCTGGTCAAAAGATACAGTTGCCTTTATGGATTGCAAAATTCCGTCCACTGTTACTTCTTTCTCTGCAGTTATCGATTGCCTCTCGGTTCTGGCAGCTGCCTTGACATCTATAAAATTTCCAAATTCTATGGATCCAAAGAGCATCAGAAAACACAAAAGCAGTGATAACAGCTTTTTGCCTTTTCCTTTACCACCTTTTTTCCTATAGATCACAATACCAAGAATGATGAGGGCAATAATGATCACAACAATGAGCCAGATCAGATATGTATGAGAAGATGTCTTGCAATCTGCCTTTGCAGTCTCACTTTTCTCTTCTGCCATACTGTTATCTTCCAGATCCGTATCCGCTACACTCTCATCACCGCTCACCTGTACTTCTGTGACATGTTCTACACGTTCTCCCGCTTTTACTTCGGTCCAGGAATATGCAGCCGCTCCATCCTTCGGAGACAGCCCATCCGGCAGAAGTAACTGACTTTCAATATTTCTGATCGTATTTGCCGAATGATTCTCAATCGTTACCGTCGCCTTTATAACATCTCCGGACTGATAGTTATCACTATCTGTCGTTACTGTCACGGTCACATCCGATACCGTCTGTGATTCCGATGCCGCCCACACGGTCTGCTGTCCGAACAGGATGCTGACAAGCATCATGCACATCATCAACAAAACAAGTATCTTTCGATTTACCCCTTTATGTGGTTTTCCATATTGTGTTATGTCTGCTTTTCTCATACTCATTCTATTCCTCCCCTCGTATCTTACGCTGATTATTATATGTCCCAGGTTACTTCAGCATATAATCTTTCAATTGTCCACGGCTGTCGATATTGAGCTTATTAAAAACGGATGAAAGATGCTGCTTCACTGTGCGCAGCGTCATATCCATGTGATCTGCAATCTCCGCATTTGTCCACCCCCGATTCGCCAGCATGGCAATTGTAAATTCTGTTGTAGTCAGATTATCGGCTATATCCTCTTTCGTAACCGGATTATGGATTCTGCGCCAGCCATAGCTGAACTGATAGGTAATCTGAATGATCTTTTTATAGTCTTCAGGATACTCCGTTTTCAGACATGTCTCGATCAGCCCCTGCAACAGCCCGTGATGTTCTCCGACACCTTCGATCAGACCATCCGGCCGTGCGATCTTCCATGCTTCCATAAAATATTCTTTTGCTTCATCAGATTTCCTTAAATTCATACAGACCATCGCCCCCATCAGATTCAGATAAATCAGTGCGATGGGATAAACTTCCGTACTGAGCATCTTACATGTCTGCACAATACCGAGAGATTTTTCATATTCCTGTTCCAGATAGGCTTTGTGCGCCAATACATAACAGCCCCACAGCCGCATCCCTTTTGGCAGTTCATTAAGGTAATCTGAAAGTGGCGGAATCTCTCCCACCGGCAAATGCAAAAGCGTGCTCGCCGCCATGGCTACAAAGATTCCCATTGCCGTTGTTTTTCGATCAGTCTCTGTCGCAAGCACCCTGCACAGATTTTCCTTCAGGCCCTCCAGTCCACCTTTTGCCGCATGGATACGGTTCAGGGAAAGATTGGCAAACGTATGGATCAGGCAGGCCGATAAACGCAGCATCGGATCCGAATGGTTCAGATAAAGTTCTGTCAGATCTACTGCCCTGTCATGCTGTCCGGTAAAATAATAATATTCACAATATGCCATTTTTTTGACATCCGCATCCTCCAGCTGTTCGATCATATCCAGACACTTACCCGGCCAGAAATCTGTGCTCATAAGAAGCATTGGAATATGAATGCTTCTTTTTTCACACTCCTCCATATTCTGTTTCTTACTGGTTTTTTCCCCACTGGCAGACTCCTCTTCCATACCCAGAAGATAATCTGTCGTTACCTGAAATTCTTTCGCTGCCCGAATCAGGATATCACTGCTGATGGATTTCGTCTCTCCGTTTAATATCCTGCTGATCTGAGACGGCGCGACATTCAGCCGTTTGGCCAGTTCACTCCTTGATATACTTTCGATCTCACATAATCTCGCCAACCGCTTTCCCGGAGAGATCACAGATTCTTTTGTCGATATATCTTCAGAACTATATTGTTTTCTGTTCCCTGATGTCATTTCTTTTATGTCCATTCGTATCTATCTTCTTTCTCTTCTGTATGATTTTTCAAAATGCTGTCTGTAATTTCTGTTTCTCTTAGTATAACAAAAACATGTCTGTATCACATCGTACGTTTTTCTGAAAATATGGTATGTTTTTTATCGTTTTTGTACCACAAAAAGGAAAGGAATTGCAAATCTGCAATTCCTTTCCTTTTTCACATCATTATGTTGTTATAAAGCAAACTCATCAGGATAACAGGATACGGTCGTTGTCTAACTGCGCTCCTACTCCTTCTTTGAATTTTTCCAGAAGATCTGCAACTGTCAGACCTTTGCGCTCCTTTTCTTTTACATCCAGCACGATCTCACCGGAGTTCATCATTAAAGTTCGATTGCCAAGTTCCAGTGCCGACTGCATATTGTGCGTGATCATCAGACAGGTGATCTTGTTTTCTGCCACAATCAATTTTGTCAGTTCCAGTACTCTTTCTGCTGTCGCCGGATCCAATGCAGCCGTATGCTCATCTAGCAGTAAAATCTTTGGTGTCACTACAGTTGCCATCAGTAGCGTCAGTGCCTGACGCTGTCCACCGGAGAGCAGTCCCACCGGATTTTTCATACGATCTTCCAGCCCCATACCCAGCAGTGCAAGTTTTTCACGGAACATCTGTTTTTCTTTCTGGGAAATTCTACTGAAAAACTTTCCTTTTGCCGTGGAGGCCCTCAGATAAGCCAAAACCAGATTTTCCTCAATCGTCATACCCGGAGCCGTACCTTTTTTTGGATCCTGAAACAGATGGCCGATATATCTGCTTCGTTTGTGTTCTTTCTCATATGTAATGTCTTTGCCATCCAGGATGACCGCACCTTCATCCACGAAAAATGTTCCACAAATGGTATTGAACAAGGTTGATTTCCCTGCACCGTTACTTCCGATAATGGTAGCAAAATCACCGTCTTCCAGTTGAAGATTCAGATGGGATAATGCTTTTTTCTCATTTACCGTTCCCGGATTAAATGTTTTTGATATATCAATTAACTGGAGCACTACAGACTACCTCCCTGTTTTCTTTTTGCGATCGCCGCACGTTTTGTTTTTGCAAATGCCGCTTTCTGTTTCAGATACGGCAGAGAAATCGCTACTGCTACGATGATGGATGATACCAGTTTCAGGCATTCTGCCGGCACATTGAAACGAAGCGCGATAGCCACGATAAAACGATACAGGCAGCTTCCGAGGATAACGCCAAATACACGTTTTGCTACATGTCCTTTTCCAACCAGTGTCTCGCCGATGATCAGGCTGGCCAGCGCGATGGTCACCTGACCGGTTCCGATATTGATATCACAGGAACGCTGATACTGAGCCAGCAGTCCGCCGGAAAGTCCTGTCATTGCGTTTGCCACACACAGGCCGACAGTGATGGTAAACACTGGGCTGATGGAGGAAGCACGCACCATAAACGGGTTATCTCCGGTTGCACGGATGGACAATCCCAGTCGTGTTCCCAGAAACCAGATCAGGATCGCTGCCACGATCACAATTACGATCAGAATCACAATGATCTCATACCAGTTTCCACCGATTTTTTCTTTTGCCAGTGTAAAAATCGTATCGTTGGCAAACAGGTTAATGGTGGAAGAAAATCCCATAACCGCAATGTTGATGGTGTACAGACCGGTATTTACGATAATACCGGCCAGAATGGATTCCACGCCGAGGCGTGTCTGCAAAAATGCGGTTACAAATCCGGATATCACGCCGGCTCCCATGGCTGCAAGCAACCCGAGGAACGGATGTCCCTGCAGTGTTACCATAGCGCACACGGCACAGCCCAATGTAAAGCAGCCGTCGGTAGACAGATCTGCAATGTTCAAAATTGAAAATGATACAAACAGCGCCAGCGCTACCAGCGCGTAGATACATCCCAGCTCAATGGCACTCTGTGCCAGAGAAACTGTAAAAATTGATGACAACATAATGATTTATACTCCTGATTTTTTTGATTTATTCAAATTCCTGAGCAGTTGTGGTTTCTTTTACCTGCTCACACATATCAGCAAACATGCTGTAATCCAGACCGATCTTTGCAGCTGTATCTGTATTGATAGTTGCGATACCATTGTTCATAGTCTGTACCGGAGTAGTTGCCGGATCAGCACCATTTACCAGAATATCTACGACCATGTCTGCTGTTGCTTTTCCAAGTTCTTCATAATTTACGCCATATCCGCAGAATGCGCCGTTTAATGCGAATGAGTCAGCACCACAGTACTGTGGAACTTTTGCATCCTGGAATTTTTCAAAAATTGCAAGTTCCGCTGTCATAACAGTATTGTCGGTTGGTGTAAATACTGCCTCACATCCTGCTGCGATCAGAGCGTCTGCACCGAGAGAAATCTCATCGTTTGTTGTACCTGTTTTCTCTACATACTCGATTCCTTTTGCATCCAGATAAGCTTTTGCATCTGCGATCGGCTGTGTGGAGGAATCCTGACCTTTGTCATATAACAGACCTACTTTTTTGATATCCGGCTGTGCTGCCAGCATCAGATCCATGATTGCTTCCGTATCCAGCATATCGGATGTACCTGTGATGTTGCTGCCTGGTTTATCCATGCTGTCTACCAGACCTGTGATAACAGGATCGGATACTGCGGAAAATACAACCGGTGTCTGTGTCTCTTCTGTTGCTGCCTGCATAACCATTGCTACCGGTGTTGCAACCGGAACAATTGCATCTACGTTATCGTTGATCAGGTCACTTGCAATCTGATTCATAACAGTAGAATCTGCCTGACCGTTATATGTGTGATCTGCATAATCAAATGTCACACCAAGTTCTTTTCCTTTTGCGTCCAGCTCTTCTTTTACAGCTTTTACGATCTGGTTTAAGGAAGCATCGTCAACATACTGAACGATTCCTACCTGATAAACTTTGCCGTCTGCTGTTTCTTCTGCTGCAGAAGTAGTATTTCCTGCATCTTTCTGGTCGTTTGACTGACCGCCGCAGCCTGCCAGAACAGTTACTGCCATTGCGCATCCAAGTGCCATTGCTAAAAATCTCTTTTTCATCTTTTTACTCTCCTCTTTTTTTAAAACTAAAAAACCGTCCCAAGATAAACTTATCCTGAGACGGTAATAAACTGATTTATTATCGCGGTACCACTCACATTGGCGCGACGCCCACTCTAACTATGTACGTATTCATACATACCGACTGGATAACGGGTTCGGCTCCCGGCATACCCTACTCTCAAATCCATTTCAGGCAGCCCTCAAAAGTCCATTCAGCTTTCTCCTCATACTGCACTCACACCAACGGCAGCTCTCTGAAAATCGGTTCGACATTCCTGTCTCCAGCCTACTACTCTTTTTCAACAGTTTCAACTTATTTTCTTATATGTGCTTTAGTCTATTACATTCTTGAAGTTTTGTCAATCAGTTTTCTCATTTTTCTCATATTTTATGAGAAGTATACAAGACTGTCTTCCGGTTCTTCTGCTTTTACCACTTCTTTTGCGTACAGAACCGGGCCTTTTCCACGGTATTCCCTGGCAAATTCATTGTGGATCTCTGCCGTTATATAAATCCATGATTTATGCGGGATCTCCACTGCTTTGTCATATTTGCATTTCAGGCCGATAAACTGAATATCCTCTGCACAGCAGGTCATGGCAAAACGTCCCGGTACCATCATCGGTTTTTTTCCAAATTTATCCGGTCTGTATACAAGTCCCAGGAAACGAATGGTCTTGCCTTCGTATTTCTGCGGATTGTCCTGTACATCCAGATAGAAAATGCCATAATCTGCATCAGTGATTTCAATCACATCCTGATCCAGATCATATGGAAGCTCATCTGCATCGCTATCATCAATAGTTCCGTCTTCACGTTCATACACGATCTGTGCACGACGGTTTACAGCCTTGATAGTTCTGCGGAATTTTGCTTTCGGTGTGTCATCGGTGCAGCGGTTAAAAATAACCACGTCGGTATTGAACACCTGCTCCATCATCATGGCACGCATGTTTGTCAGGTACAGTTCAAACGTAGAAGCATCTACAGTGGCCAGAGACTGCACAATCTCCCATCCTTTCGGGAGTTTCATTTCCAGAATCTTAGCCGCTTCCCAGGTGCCGTTATACTCGATAAATACCTGATCCGGCTTGATGGTATCATCACAGTCTTTCAGATATTCCTCTGTAAATTCTTCTTCAGAATCTACAGCCACAACCGTAATTTTGTCTTTTGCCAGTGCTTCTTCATCGTATTCTTCATCACCGTCTTCGCAGGCAATGATCAGACTGCGGGAGCCGATTCCAAAATCATTCTCCTGAAGAGTCTGAGTGATCAGGGAAGTCTTTCCACTGTCCATAAAACCGGTAAATAAATATACTGGTATATCCATAATTTTTCGTTTCTCTCTTTTCTATATTATTTTGCATTTTTTAGTTCAGTTCAAACAGTTCTTCTAATTTATGCTCGTCGATATCTGTACCGATAACACAGAGACGTCCAGTGTAATCCGGCTCACCATCACGCAGCTCGTACTCGCCCGGAACCATATCGAAATAGATCCATGTACCGTCTTCTGCCGGAACCATTCCTTTTGCACGTAAAATTGTACCGTAGTCCTCGGTATCGCAGAATGTTTTCAGGATAGACTCGATCTTCTCTTTTGTATATTTATGAGGAGTCTCTTTGCCCCAGCTGATAAATACTTCATCTGCATCATGGTCGTGATGGTGATGATCATGGTCATGGCATCCGCAGGTGCATCCTTCCCCGTGGTCGTGATCATGGTCATGATGATGTTCATGTTCGTGATCGTGGTCATGGTCGTGGTGATGCTCATGGTCATGCTCATCATGATCGTGATGATGCTCATGGTCATGATCGTGGTCATCATGGTCATGGTGATGCTCATGTTCATGATCGTGGTCATGATGATGCTCATGCTCGTGATCATGATGATACTCTTCGTACTCTTTCATCATTTCCTGCATCAGAGAATCCTGCTGCTCGATTACTTTCAGGATCTGCTCTCCGGAAATAGAATCCCAAGGTGTTGTAATAATAGCAGCCTTCCGATTTAATTTCTGAATCTCTTTTACGCAAAGCTCCAGTTTTTCCTCTTTCATATTCTGGGTTCTGCTTAAAACAACAGTTGTTGCATTTTCAATCTGGTTGTTGAAAAACTCACCGAATGCTTTCATCTGTTTTGTTGCTTTCATTGCGTTTGCAACCGTTACCAGCGCATTTAATTTTACGTCATGATCTTTCTCCATGTCTTTTACAGAAGACATAACATCAGAAAGTTTGCCAACTCCGGACGGCTCGATGAGGATACGATCCGGATGATAAGTCTCGATCACTTCATTTAAACTACGGTTGAAATCTCCAACCAGAGAACAGCAGATACAGCCGGAATTCAGCTCTTTGATCTCGATACCGGAATCTTTTAAAAATCCGCCATCAATACCAACTTCGCCGTACTCATTCTCAACCAGAACGACTTTCTCACCTGTGAAAACTTCTTCCAGCATTTTTTTAATAAAAGTTGTTTTTCCGGCTCCAAGGAATCCGGAAATAATGTCTATTTTTGTCATTTTATATCATCCTTTCTTAACTTATAAATTTCCACCCTTTGACTGATTATTTTAAGTCTGAAATCAAGAATTGTCAAGGCGTGTCACATACCCCTTCAGCCCCATAAATGCAGGGTGATAGGACTCTTTTGCCCGGCGCAGGCCTTCTACGCCGCTGTCATCCTCACGGTTGACATACAGATATCCCTCTGCCGCGTGCTCCGCGAACTGCTGGTTGATCATCGGATAAGCCCCCGGCACATCCGCAAAAGCTTTTTCAATATGCACCACATACATATCTTTATTTAATTCTTCGCCAATGGCAAACGCTACCACATCGCCATCCGGCTCCAGCCGCAGCAGGCCACCGGTCAGATGAAGTTCTTTCATCAGACGCAGCGCATTGAATGTCACGCACAGCTCATCCAGTTTTTCCTCATCATCTTCACAGTCGTTGATTCTGCGCCATTCCAGTCCCATCTGAAAACAGTCTTCCACATTTTCATCGGTGATCGGCTCATATACCCAGTTCGGATACAAATTTTTAAATTTATTTACATGGTTCTTTTTGCCATGATATTTCTTTCCGGATAATGCCACAAGTTTTTCCCGCTCATACACATAATCCGCCAGATCACGCTCGTATTCCACCTGATACTTTCCCGGAAACCACTCCTCTAACTGTTCCACATCCTTCGGTGTCGTCAGATGCAGCGCAAAAGGCTTACCATCCTCCGCAAAATATTCCTCCAGTGTCAGAATCGCCTGTTTTACTTTTTCCGGTTCGCCAAGCGGCATGGACACGCTATTAAAATCCGTCAGATCCGCAAAAATCAGACAATCGTTGACCATTACGTAACCGGTTTTATATTTTCTGCCCCAGAGATAGATGTTTGCAAAACACATGTCACAGCCCTTGTCCTGTTTTGCATCCAGATAAGCATCCATCCATGTTTTATCGGACAGTTGTACTTTTTTTACTTCCAGTCTGCTCATATATAATAGTTTTTTCCTTTCCAGACTTTATTATGCCAGATTGGCCATCTCGCATAACTTCTGATAAATACCGCCTTTTGCCACAAGTTCCTCATGGGTACCACTCTCTTCGATGCCGTTTTCCGTCAGCACCAGAATGCGTTCTGCATTACGAATGGTAGACAGACGATGTGCAATTACAAAAGTAGTACGTCCCTTTGCAAGGATCTCCAGAGATTCCTGCACGACTTTCTCACTTTCATTATCCAATGCAGATGTTGCCTCGTCAAAAATCAGGATCGGCGGATTTTTCAGGAATACACGGGCAATAGAAAGACGCTGTTTCTGACCACCGGACAATTTCACCCCACGCTGTCCGATATCCGTATCATATCCATCTGGGAAACTCATAATAAATTCATGGGCATTGGCTTCCTTTGCCGCTTTGATGACTTCCTCCCTGCTGGCCTCCGGTTTTCCGTAACGGATATTTTCCAGGATCGTTCCTGCGAACAGATACACATCCTGCTGCACGATTCCGATATGGTTGCGCAGATCCGACAATTTGATCTTGCGGATATCCTGACCATCCACCCGGATCGTACCACCCGTCACATCGTAAAATCGCGGAATCAGGCTGCACAGGGTACTTTTTCCCGCACCGGAACTTCCAACCAGCGCCACGTACTCTCCCGCCGGAACTTCCAGATTTACATGGTTCAGCACCATCTGATCGCTGTCTGCATAATGAAAGGACACATTTTCAAAACTGATCTCGCCTTTCACTTCCTGCATCGGCTGCGCATCCGGCGCGTCTTTGATATCAGGCACCACAGAGATCATCTCCATAAAACGTTCAAATCCGGAATAACCGTTCTGGAACTGTTCCGTAAAGTCAATCAGCGTTTTGATCGGTTCGGTAAAGACATTAATATACAGTAAAAATGTAATTAAATCCGTGATATTTCCTTTTCCACGGGCGATCATGACACCGCCGGACAACATGACCACCACCGTGATTGCTGTTGTAAACGCCGTCAGACCGGCATTGTAGCCACCCATGTAACGATAACTGTTTTTCTTTGCATCCAGAAATCCGTCATTGCCCTTTTTAAACTTTTTATTTTCAATTTCCTCGTTGGCAAAAGATTTTACCACTCGGATTCCGGACAGATTGTCCTCGATCTGACTGTTAATATCTGCAATTTTCACACGGTTCATACGGAAGGCGCGCTTCATTTTTTTGTTGAACACATAAGCGTATACCAGCATAAACGGCACCAGTGCAAATGCTGCCACCGTCAGCCGCGGACTGATGTTTACCATAATAATGAAAGCACCGATGATACGGATCAGCGAAATCACGATATTTTCCGGTCCGTGATGCAATAGCTCCGTAATATCAAACAGATCCGACGTAATACGGGACATTAACTGACCGACTTTCTGATCATCGTAGAAACGGAAGGACAGTTTCTGATAGTGCGAAAAAATCTCCGCACGCATGTCGTACTCGATCTTTGCGCCCATGACATGTCCGTAATTCGATATAAAATAGTTGCAGTAACACTGAACAGCGATCAGCACCAGCATGATCACGCCCAGCCGTAAAATCGTGTGCAGCGCCTGACTGCTTTCCCAGTGGACTACCTCAGATGTGATGTAACGCACTACCAACGGAATCACCAGCGATACCGCTGCCGCGCCAAATGCAAAAAACATATCTGCAACAAAAATTCCCATATATGGTTTGTAATATGAGAACAATTTCTTTAAATTTTTCCTCATGTTTTGTTTCCCCTTATGATGTCTGATGTAAAAATAAGTAAATGATAACATTCACTCCCTATGTAAACCTTGATAACTGAATACATATTCTGAGTGAACTGTAGTCTAATATACTACACCCATGCAAAAAAAGTCAAACCTATGGAGCTCACATTACCTGACTTTTGGCAAAAGGTTTGGCTTTTCTAATAATTCTCACATCTCTTGACTTTCTCCCCTGATTGGTTCACTATACTTTTATACATATTGTAATACTGTAATAATTCCGCAATGATCTTCTTTTTGGGATCTGCAGATTATCGCAGTATTTCAGCAAGGAGGTTATCTTATGACACCAAAACAGAAATATTATAAAGTTGCCGCAGAAACGATTCTGAAAAACATCGAGCGCCGCGGTTACGAAGGATGCTACTGTGAAACAAGCGAAGAAGCCGTCAAAAAGGCTCTTTCTTATGTTTCACCGGGCTCCAGCGTATCTTTCGGCGGTTCCATGACCATGAACGAATGTGGTCTGATGGATGCTCTGCAAAAAAGAGACGATATCACATTACTGGATCGTTCCAAAGCCTGTTCCCCGGAAGAGATTAAAGAGATTTATCACAAGGCTCTGTCCTGCGACTATTATTTTATGAGTACAAATGCCATCACATTAGACGGTCAGTTAGTTAATACAGACGGCACCGGAAACCGTGTCGCTGCTTTGATCTATGGACCGGAAAATGTCATCATCATCGCCGGTATGAATAAAGTCGCTGCCACACTGGAAGAAGCAGAATCCAGAGTAAAAAATATCGCTTCTCCGCCAAATGCCATCCGTCTGAACCGCAACACTCCGTGCGCACTGACCGGAAGCTGTCATGACTGTTTTGCAGAAGGATGTATCTGCAGCCATACGGTTATCACACGTAGAAGTGCTATCAAAGGACGTATTAAACTGATCCTGGTTGGCGAAGAACTGGGATACTAACAAAAAACCCATCCATATCATTTACCACATAAATATGATAAAGATATGAATGGGTTTTCTATATTATTATCTTACATTTTCTCCGGTGCATCGAATCCAAGAACATCGATACATGTCTCAAGGACGTCTCTTGTCAGCTCTAACAGACGGATATAACCAGCCTGTACTGCCGCATCCTCTTCTACCATGATCTTTGTCTCATGATAGAAATGGTTCAGCGCATTTGCCAGTCCGTAAATATATGCGCAGATTTTGTGCGGTGCCAGCTCCTCTGCTGCGTTTGTCATTACTTCGTTGAAACGTGCCAGCTCCAGCATCAGGTTCTTCTCACTTGCAGAATGTGCTGCCTGAACCGTGTAATCTGTTGCTGATTTTCCGCTCTCTGTATATTTTTTCAAAATAGATTTGATACGCACGATGGTATACAGGATATATGGACCTGTATTTCCCTCAAAGGAGATAAAACGGTCAATATCAAAGATATAATCTTTGGAAGCCTGATTAGACAGATCTCCGTATTTGATAGCAGATAATGCAACCTGTTTTGCAGTTTTTTCTGCTTCTTCTTTTTCCATGGTATTGTTCTCGGCAATTTTCTGATACATCTCGTTCTGGATGTCTCCAACCAGTTTCTCCAGACGCATAACACCACCCTCACGGGTCTTAAACGGTTTGCCGTCTTTGCCATTCATAGTACCAAAACCGATGAATTTCAGTTCTGTGCTGTCATCTACCAGACCTGTTTTCTTTGCACAGCGGAATACCTGCACAAAATGAAGCTCCTGACGTTTGTCTGCCAGGTATACCATCTGATCCGGATGATAATCTTTCATACGCCATACGATGGTTGCAAGGTCTGTGGTTGTATACAGAGATGCTCCGTCTGATTTTAAGATCATACATGGCGGAATCTCTTTTGCATCGGTCTCCTCGCTGACGTCAACGACCAGCGCGCCCTCGCTCATATATGCAAAACCGTCTTTTTTCATCTGCTCAGCCATCGGTGCGATGTATGGATCCGCATCGGACTCGCCTTTCCAGAGGTCGAAAGAAACGTTTAAACTGTCATAGTTTTTCTTCAGATCCGCGATAGATACAGACAGAATGTGTTTCCACAGTGCGATATAACCTCTTCTGCCTTTCTGAAGCTCAAAAGTAGCCTGCATTGCTGCCTCTTTATAAGCTGCATTTGTTTTTGATTTTCCACTTGCTGTCGGATAAATCTCCTCTAACTCAGAAATGGTAAACGGTGCTTCTTCCGGATATTCTCCTTCGTATGCCTCGTCAAAATAAACCAGCTCCGGTTTACGCTCATGAAGTTCTGTGATGATGAGTCCCATCTGAAGTCCCCAGTCGCCAAGGTGAACATCACCGATGACATTGTGACCGATGTAACGGCTCATACGTTTTACGCTCTCACCGATAACTGCAGAACGAAGATGTCCGACATGCAGCGGTTTTGCTACGTTTGCTCCGCCGTAATCTACGATAATGGTCTTCGGCTCTGCGGTCTTCTCACAGCCGTAACGCTCATCTGCCTGCATTTCACGCAGATACTCTGCCAGATATTCCTCAGACAATTTCAGGTTCAGGAATCCAGGTTTTACAGACTCTACAGATGCAAACATCTCCACATCCTGCAGACGTGCGGCCACGTCATCTGCGATCATAAACGGTGCTTTTTTATACTGTTTTGCGGCAGCCATCGCTCCGTTACACTGAAACTCACACAGATCCGGTCTGTTCGACAATGTAACTTTACCGAATTTTTCTTCGTATCCGGCTTCCACAAAAGCTTTTGTTACCTCAGTGGTAATATTATCTAATAATTTTTCCATGTGTACCTCCCGGTTTCAATCTTTCTAATTGACAATTGGTATTATTTTAACATTATTTTCGATGTAGTGCAACGACCTGAACTATATTTTATCCATTCTCTATTGTTCCATCTGTGGAATAATTTTTCTGTTTCTGTGCAAGCTTTTTAATACATTGCATCAGATATGAGCAGCAAACTTATTGAATAACCGGAGGCAGCAAACTATGTCATCATATAAAGTCGAAATCTGCGGCGTCAACACTTCCACGCTCCCAGTCCTGAAAGAATCCGAAAAAAAGGATCTGTTTGTCCGCATCAAAAAAGGAGATTTGGATGCCCGCGAAGCCTATATCCGCGGCAATCTCAGGCTGGTATTAAGTGTGATCCGCCGCTTTTGGGCATCCAATGAAAACGTGGATGACCTCTTTCAGATCGGATGTATCGGGCTCATCAAATCCATCGATAACTTTGATCCCACACTGGATGTAAAATTTTCTACTTATGCCGTTCCGATGATCATCGGAGAAATCCGCCGTTATCTCAGAGACAACAGCAGCGTCCGGGTCAGCCGTTCCCTGCGGGACACCGCTTATAAGGCGATTCATGCCAGAGAACTCATGACGCGGAATAATAACCGTGAACCCACGCTTGAGGAAATTTCCAGGGAAATTCAGATACCAAAAGAAGATATTACCTTTGCGCTGGATGCGATTCAGACTCCCGTCAGTCTGTATGATCCGGTTTATACCGATGGTGGAGAACCACTGTATGTCATGGATCAGATCAGTGACAAGAAAAACAAGGAGGAACGCTGGGTAGAAAAACTGTCCCTCAGCGATGCCATGAAACGGTTAAACTCCCGGGAAAATCACATTATACAGCTGCGTTTTTTCGAAGGGAAAACCCAGATGGAGGTGGCGGATGAGATTCATATCTCGCAGGCGCAGGTGAGCCGGCTCGAGAAATCGGCCTTAAAAACTATGCGCAACTACCTCACGACGACTTAAATTTTTGTTTTGTGGTTATTTCTTGTATAGAAAGCGAAATCAGAGACTTCTTCTGTGTCAGCTAGTCGTGCGTTTCCCTCGGTTTGCTTCGGTTTTATCGCGCTCGCTCCCACACTCCTATAAAAGCTGGTTGGTTCCCACTCGCGCAAAACTCGCAAAACTCAGTCACTTACTTAATCGCTCGCCGCAGAAGAAGTCTCTGATTTCGCCATTTCAGTTTTGAAATTAATTTTCGCATTACACAATAAGCACTGTATATTGCATATACATTTACCATGTTAAAAATTCATTGTTTATGCACATAAATCTCATCAAAATTTTTTTCAAAAACTTAAACAACAAAATCGGAGAAAATTTCCTCGGTAAGCGATTAAGCGAACGACTGAGTTTCACAAGGTTTTGCGCGAGTGGAAGGCGACCAGCTTTTATAGGAGCCGAGAACGAGCGCAATGAAAGCGCCGTGAAACGAAGGCAGTGAACGTCTAGCGAGCCGAGGAAATTTTCTCCGATTTTGCTTTAAATTATTAAATTATTCATTTACCGTAGTTTCTTCAACCAGTACACCATGAACCACGAAACGTTTGGTCTCTCCCGCCTTGCTACAGGTAGACAGCGTCACAACCTTCTGGTCCTTCGTCGGATGAATCCCCGTATCTTTCATGGAGTTCTCCACCATTCGGTCGATCATCGCCTGCCAGGAATCATCCGCTCCGTATCCCACAGTATAAATATCATCATTTTCATCTACATCATAGTAAGAGAAAATCTGATACCGCAGCACTTTATCTTCTGTATAAATATTGAAATACTGATTATTCTCATAAAATCCCTCGTCGTTTTTGTAACGCTTGAGATCTCCAAACATCGTCGTATTCCGCATATTATGTCCATACACGATGGAATGATAATCCGAAAAATCCGGATTATTCAGTCCTTCCAGGAAAATACAGCCCGCAATATGATAATTTCCGTAAATATCGCTGCGCAGATATTTTTCATCATCACCGGAATATAAAATCGGATAGCTGATATGTACGTCATCATAATTATCAAAACGCAGCCACGCTTTGATATCCGGATTTTCTTTCTGAAGTGCCTCAAACTGGATTCTTGTACCATCCTGCCAGAGTGCACCGGTTCCTCCATTTGGATTTACCACATATTTGGATTCCAGTGTCTGGAATGTTTCTTCTGATTCCTGATAATCTTTGTAAATTCCCGCAATTTTTACCAGTGCAAAAATCATCACCGCCAGTGCGACCAGAATAATGATCAAAGTCACCGGATGTCGTTTTTTCTTTGTCTTCTCTTTCACGTTTTTACTCCTTACTCCCACACCATACATAGAATAGCTTCTTTTCATTCTTCGGGTTTTCAGATAAAAATGTAAACCTTCCGTTGTATGATTCTATTTTTTCGCATTTAGTATACCACAACCGGATAACCGATTTTTGCATTCTCATAGATCACTTTCATGGCACTGTATGGTGTGTTGACACATCCATGAGAACCGCGGGTCTTGTAAATAGAACCGCCAAATTCACTTCTCCAGGAAGCATCATGAATACCAACGTCCCCGTTAAATGGCAGCCAGAAAGATACTTCTGAATTGTAATCCTGGCCGGTCAGCGTATAATTCGGCATTCTGGCGTCAATGGCCCACACACCGCCGGATGGAGTACTGTGTCCTGCAGCCACATTTCCGGTTACAACCGGTGTGGATACGATGCATTCTCCGTCTTTGTACATCCACATCGTCTGGGCTGAAATACTTACTTCAATATATGTATTTCCAATATCATTCGTATCACGGCAGATACCACTGTACAGGTAAACCGGCTCCACCGTTGTGGTCTCGCCTGCCAGCACCAGTTCTTTCAACTGCTCCACCGTCTTTTTCTTATTAATACACCAGCCGTAATCTCCGCCTTTCAATGTAATAACCTGACCACTGTGCGTTGTAAACTGTCTGCTCAGACCGAAAGTATCATATTTCAGGCCAAGCTGATGTACGTACTCTGTAATTTTTTCATCATCCAGAGAATAAGAATAATTGTCACCAAATGTGATCCAGTCAGCAATCTCATCACTGTCCACGACTTCTTTACGGTCACTGAAATCATAGGTAATCTCTGCTGTCAGCAATTTATTGACATCATCACACTCTTGCTGTAGTTTTTCATCATCTTTATATACTCCCGGCTTTATGTAACAATCTGCATCATCCAGCGATACTGTCTCTGCACCTTCTTCTACCGCTTTTTTGATCGCAGTATCCGCTTTGCTCATATCCAGCTGATTTCCCTGGGTCTCTTCTACCACATGGAACTTTCCATCACTGAACTCCAGATGCGCATCCGTTGGAGCTGTCATATTTTCTTCCTGAATACAGTTCAGACTTTCGATCTGCTGATTCAAAGAAGCATCATCCACCACGATATCAAGATCAATCTCATCTTCTGATGTTGCTCCCATCATAAACCATAAAAATGCATTCTGATGGGCAAATAATTCGTCGATTTCTCCCTGATCATCATATCTCAACTGAATATCAGAAGCACTAATCTGCTCATCTCCGTCTCTTGTCTGGATGGTCAGCGTATAGGCATTCAGTTTATCTGTAATTTTATCCTTTACAGACTCAACACTCTCATTGCGCAGTGAAATACCGAAAGCACTTCCTCTGCTGTAAAAGTGTTTACTGTAAAAAATTACACCTGCGATATACAAAACCGCAACCACAGCAATTACAATGCCAATGATCATCCGAAGCTTTTTCTGACTGCTTCTCTGTCTTTTTAATTCCTGTCTTAATTTTGTCTTTTGCACAATTACTACTTCCTTTGTATTTTTCTTTCCGCTTACGCGTCACTTTTTCGCCAGTTATCTCATATTGTAACGCATTTTTATTTTTCATCAACCTTTCCTTGAAAAATTAATAAAATTGTAAAATATTACTGTTTTCTCTTTTCGTTCATTTTCCGTCCGGTCATTGCTATTCATACCTTGTGATTTCTTTCTTTAACTGCCGCATGATCTTTTTTTCCAGACGGGAAATATAGGACTGGGAAATTCCCATCTGATCCGCCACTTCCTTCTGTGTATACTCTTTACCACCCGGGCCAAGACCGTAGCGCAGTTCAATAATATTCCGTTCCCTTGCGGACAGTTTCGCAATGGCCCGCTTCAGAAGTTTTTTTTCAACTTCCAGCTCCATATCTTTATATATAATGTCCTCCTCCGTGCCAAGAATATCGGAAAGCAGGAGTTCATTACCATCCCAGTCCACATTCAGCGGTTCATCAAAGGACACTTCCATTTTCATTTTACTTGTTCTTCTAAGATACATCAGAATCTCATTTTCAATACAGCGGGAGGCATAGGTGGCCAGCTTGATATTTTTTCCCGGGTTGTACGTATTGATGGATTTGATCAGACCGATCGTCCCGATGGAAATCAGATCTTCCACACCAATTCCCGTGTTATCAAATTTTTTCGCTATGTACACAACCAGGCGCAGATTGTGCTCAATCAGCCGTTTGCGGGCCTCCTCGCCACCTTCCGTACCAAGCTGCATGATACAGTCATTCTCATCATCATGCTCTAATGGCGCCGGAAGCACGTCCGTTCCTCCGATATAATGCACATCATTTGATTTCAAAAAAAGAAGATTTTGTAACGTCGGAATCAGTTTTAGCTGAAATTTTCCCGGCACAGACACTTTCAAATACATACTCAGATACCCTTTACCCTTTCTATTATTTCCTGCTTTTGTACCTTAAAAATACGCTGCGTTCAGCAAAAGCTGCACCTTTGGCCGCTGCATCACTTCTCCCTTGTGCAGTCCAATTTCCGGATGCATGATCTGCCTGACAGTTCCTCTGTGGTAAATCGTCATACGATCCAATGTCATTACTTCCAGCGTTCCATCCATCTCATGAATCGTCCGATAGCCAATGCGGTGTGTTTCCAACGCCTGCCTTTCTGCCTGCAAGGATGTCAGCATTTCCTGTTGCAGGATTGACACCGGCCTTCCGTTCTCCGGATTCCGCAGTAGATTTCCACTGTCACAGTAAGCTTTTACCGTCACTTTCTGCTCCTGTAACCACAATTCCACCTGACAGATTCCTCCGGTTACTCTTCTGCGGATCAGGTAAATGACAAACAGCACCACCGCCAGTATCCCTGAAAATAAGATCTGTACCGTGTTGCTTCCAAAATACACTGCCACGCTGTTCTGTACTCCGCCCATCACAAAAATGACCAGATACACGGTCAGAAGTGCCCGCAGATAACCTACACGATCTTTGCCCCCAAATACCAGCAACGTCATCAGCGGGTGAACAGCTCCATGCAGCAAAATACTTCTCCACAGCATATTCATATGTAACAGGAAAAAAATGGATAACAGCACGCCAAGTGCACATGTCAGAATACAGCGGCCAATGCGGATCTGACGATTCAGTATCACTCCCGCCGCCAGCATGGCACTGACATCCAACAATATATTTGTCAGGAAAAATATATCCACATACCATTCATAAATCACCTTTCACCTCCCTGCCTCTTAAGTATACAAAAAGCCCCGCGCATTTCTTGTCGAAATCGCAGAGCTTTTTTAGAAATATATCCCTAAATCCGTATATTTTTATCTTTTTGTGTTTTTCAGGAATTCCGGAATCTTGATATCACGTGGTGCAACGGTCGGAGTTGGTTTCTGCGGACGCTGAATACCACTGAAGTTCTGAGCCGGTGTCACTGGCTGAACCGGTTTTACCGGTGTGCCTGTTGTGCGGGCCATGTTCAGTGTATTTCCACCGTTGAATTTCATACCCGGTAAAATGCTCTGAGCCGGTGCTGCCTCTGTTTCAAGACCAGTAGCGATAACTGTGATCGTTGCTGCATCCGGAATAGACTCATCGTATTTTGCACCAAAGATGATATTTGCATCATCTCCTGCAAGCTCCTGAACGTAGCTTGCTGCATCGTTTGCATCCATAAGGGAGATATCACCGGAAATATTGATGATAACGTGGGATGCACCATTGATGGTTGTCTCAAGCAGCGGGCTGGCAACAGCCATTTTAACTGCCTCGATGGCTTTGTCGTCACCGGTAGCTGCACCGATACCGATATGAGCCAGACCTTTGTCTTTCATGACAGTCTGTACATCTGCGAAATCCAGGTTGATCAGAGCCGGTACATTGATCAGGTCTGTGATTCCCTGTACAGCCTGCTGTAATACTTCATCTGCTTTCTTTAACGCATCCGGCATGGTTGTTCTTCTGTCAACGATCTCCAGAAGTTTGTCATTCGGGATAACGATCAGAGTATCTACGCTCTCTTTCAGATTCTCGATTCCATGAATCGCATTTGTCATACGTGTTTTTGCTTCAAATTTAAACGGTTTTGTAACAACACCTACGGTAAGGATTCCCATATCCTTTGCGATCTTTGCTACGACAGGAGCAGCACCTGTTCCTGTTCCGCCGCCCATACCACATGTTACAAATACCATATCAGCGCCTTCGATGGCCGCTGTCAGTTCTTCTGCGCTCTCTTCTGCAGCTTTCTGTCCGATCTCCGGCTGAGCTCCTGCACCAAGTCCTTTGGTCAGCTTCTCACCAATCTGGATCAATGTCGGCGCCTTACATAAAGTAAGTGCCTGCTTGTCCGTATTGATTCCGATGAACTCTACACCGCCAATCTTCTCATCTATCATTCGGTTTACGGCATTATTTCCAGCGCCGCCAACTCCGATTACAATTATTTTTGCGCTGGACTCAGCCCCTATTGACATGATTTCAACCACGATAATCCTCCTTTTATCCCTCAAACGGAATATCTTATATTATATTATATTATATTATATTTCATAACATTTCTGCCATTCTCTTTGCTATATCTTTTATAATATCGTTTTTTCTGGAAATAATCAACTGTTAAATCCAGATAATTCGGTTTTTTTACTGACCTTCTTCCGTATCTGCAGTGTTTGTATCCTGCGTATCCGTCTGATCACCGAAATTTTCACTGGATGTGTCCTGTGAATCACCCTGGTTGTCCGTTCCGTCACCAGCTGTATCTGCCTGATCACCGTTATCCTGTGTATCCTGCTGGGTATCCGCCTGATCACCACTATCCTGTGTATCCGCTGCCTGTCCCGGTACGGTCTGTACATCATTCGGGAACTCGATCAGTTCACCATTACGGAAATAAATATCCGTATTATTTTCTGACCATGTTTCCAGATGCAGCATTCCGCTTGCACCATCTAACTGCGGCAGGATCTGATCCATGCGCAGGATCTTTTCATTCAAATCTGTGCCGGAACCGAGATTTACCTGGATCTGTCCATAATTCAGATATACATTACCGCTCTGGATCAGGATCGTCTCCGGTATCCGCTCATATTTTTTCAGTAACTGTGTCACATTCAACAGAGTTCTTAAAAGCTTGCTGTTATCTCCAATGGACAGCTTCTTATATAATTCTGCTGTGTCCACGGAAAGACCGCTGATCTTGGTAACGCCCTCAATGATCTCGGAAGAAATTTCCACTACGAAACCGTCTTTGTCAAAATATGCATTTTTTCCCAGGGACGGCACATAGATGTATCCGAGAATTCCTTTTTCCACGACTGTGATCTCCAGCTTCTGCGGGGATTTCAGGTGAATCTGCAGGGAATCCACAAACGGGATCTCTTCTGTCTTATTCAGTTTATTTTCAAAGTAGACATACAGTGAATTCCAGGAATATTCCTTGTCCAGTACCCAGTCCTCAATCTGTTTATCACTGTAGATTTCATTTCCTTTGACGGTAACACTTTTTACCACAAATACTTTCCACACCAGAATTGCTCCCAGTGCGATCACAAACGCTATAATCAGAAAGGCGGTCAGAATGACACGCCCGATTTTCTTTCTTCTTCTCTTTTTTCGCATACTGCTCTCTCCCGGATTTCTGCCTGTACGTTACTCAACCGGATGACTAGCATCAAATTTAATATGCCGCGATACATTCAGCACCAGTCCCATCTCGGTGAGCAGGATCGCAATGGATGTACCTCCGTAACTGATAAAGGGCAGGATAATACCTGTATTTGGCATCCAGTTTGTTACAACCATGATATTCAATACAACCTGCAGTGCGATATGTCCCATAACGCCGACAACCACCAGCGCAGAAAACAGATCCGGCGCGTTGTTTGCAATGACCATGCATCGCCACAACAACAGTACAAAAAGCAGGATGACACAGATTGCACCAAACAATCCCAGTTCTTCACAGATGATTGTAAAAATAAAGTCATTCTGTGCCTCCGGAACATAGCCAAGCTTCTGTACACTGGCTCCCAGGCCCTTTCCGAACAGCCCGCCGGAACCGATTGCATACAATCCCTGCAGTGTCTGATATGCTTTATCCGGATAATCTTCCGGGTGAAGCCATGCTTTGATACGCTCCGCACGATAGCCGGCCATATTGATACCAACGACCATCAGTACCGCTGCAACACCACCAAGCATAATAAACTCTTTGTACTTCGGGCTGACCACAAATATCATGATCACAGCAATACCTGCCACAATAATGGCAGTACTTAAGTTGCTGACCGCAATGACACCAACCATAGGAATCACAATGAGCAATATCTTTATGATCGATTTCAGATCTTTCACCTGTTTTGGAATCTTGCTGAGCAAAACAGCCATAAAAAGGATCACGGCAATTTTTGCAATCTCTGACGGCTGTAACTGGATCGGGCCAAGTTTCAGCCATCGTGTGGATCCATTTGAACTCTGACCAACAAGGATAACGGCTCCACACATAAGGAATGACAAAATATATGCCGGAAATGCCAGTTTTTTTATCCAGCTCTGCGGCACACGGCTTACCACAAACATTCCCATAAAGCCCAGTACCGCACATCCTGCCTGACGCTTCAGATAGTGCATCGGATCGTCAAATACGTCCTGCCCCTCGTAGGCGCTGACACTGTAAAGCATGACCAGACCAAATCCCACCAGAAAAATGATGATGAAAAGCAGACTGTAATCAAAATATTTTGTTGTCCCGGCGCTTTCCCTTTTCCCTGGGGCGCTGGCTGCCCTCGTGCGGTTTCTGCGGTTACTCATGTACAATTACTCCTTTAAAGCATGAACCATTTCTTTAAACATTTTTCCACGAACCTCATAATTCGGGAACATTCCCCAGCTTGCGCATGCCGGTGAAAGTAATACGGCATCTCCGTTCTGGGCATTTTCATAACAGATATCTACGGCCTCCTGCAGGCTGTCTGCAAACACATAATCATGGAATCCACAGACCCCGGCTGCCTCGGCAATTTTCTCTCTGGTCTGACCGATCAGTACCAGTTTCTTTACTTTTCCATCAAAACTGTTGATCCACTCGGTATACTCGGACTGTTTGTCATATCCGCCGCCAATAAGGCAGGTCGGACGGTCCATGGCCTGAATGCCTTTGATGGCAGCATCCGGATTTGTACCCTTGGAATCGTTATAGAAACGGACACCACGTTTCTCTGTTACATACTCAATTCTGTGCTCTACTGCCTGGAACGTACGCAGAGCCTGACGGATATGTTCCACGGATACGCCATAATTTAATGCCATTGCAGTAGCAGCCATTGCATTTTCATGATTGTGGCGGCCAAGGATATTCAGTTCATCGGTAGAAAGTACTTCTTCTTTCTGTCCGTCATGAGCATAGATGATCTTATCGCCATCCAGATAAATTCCCTCTTCCAGCGTTCTGAGACTGCTGAAAAATACAATATGTGCAGATAATTCTTTTGCGCGCTCTCTGAGCACTTCATCCTCGTAATTTAATACACAGGTCTGCTCCGGTCCCTGATTTTTCGCGATGCTGAGTTTTGCAGCTATGTAATTTTCCATCGTATGATGACGGTTCAGATGATCCGGTGTGATATTTAAAATTGCTGACACCTTCGGACAGAACTCGTCAATGGTTTCCAGCTGAAAACTGCTGATCTCCGCAACCGTCACAGTATCATCCGTATCTTCTGCCACTACACCGGTATACGGGATTCCGATATTTCCTACCACATGTACATGCGGAAATGCTGTCTTCATAATTTCACCAAGCAGTGCTGTGGTTGTGGTCTTACCATTTGTACCGGTAATTGCAAGCACATCCCCCTTTTTGCAACGGTAAGCCAGCTCAATTTCACCCCAGATCGGCAGTCCTGCCTCTCTCAGGCGGATCACAATCGGAAGATCCACAGGTACGCCAGGGCTTAACACAACCAGATCCAGTGCTTTTTCCACTTTCTGCGGGAGTTCTCCCACATACAGTTCCGGTGTCTTTCCTGCCTCAAAGTTTTCCAGTACATGAGCTTTATCCAGTTTTTCATTTCCATCAAATAAAATGACGTTTGCTCCGGCATTTTCCAATAATTTTGCTGCCGCTACTCCACTGATACCGGTTCCGAATACCAGTACTTTTTTCCCTGTGAATTCCATTGTCACATTCCTCCAGATTGTTTTTCTCTCAAAAGTCTATCCTATTTCACCTATACAATACCAATATATGCAATCAGACAAAGAATTGCTGTCACGATTGAAAAAACTGCAACCACACGGGTCTCAGACCATCCACCAAGTTCAAAATGATGATGGATCGGTGCCATACGGAAAAATCTCTTTCCGCCTGTTTTCTTAAAATATACGACTTGAATCATAACGGAAATGATCTCGATCCAGTAGATCAGTCCGACGATCAGGATAAAGATCGGCATCTGCATCATATACGCAGCTGCTGCCACAAAACCACCCAGAGCCAGAGAACCGGTGTCTCCCATAAATACGCTGGCCGGATATACGTTAAACAGTAAAAATCCAAGCAGAGCGCCGACAACCGCACAGGTCACCGGTGCGATACCTGCGCCTGTTCCGACTGCGATCACAGAAAAGAAGGTCGCAACCAGGATTGTTACGCTGGAAGCCAGGCCATCCAGTCCGTCCGTAAAGTTTACACCGTTTACCGTACCGATCACTGCGAAAAACAGAATCGGAACTGCAAGCCAGCCGAGCTCCAGATAATGTCCTTTGCTGAACGGAATCAGCATGGACAGTGATACGTCACTTTTTACAAGATATACTGCAAATACAGCTGTCACAACGATCTCACAGAGCATTTTCTGCCATGCAAGCAGTCCGTCGGATCTGCGCAGCACAACTTTCAGATAGTCATCTAAAAATCCGATGATTCCGAATCCAACTGTCACAAACAGTACCGGAATGATCTTCGGATAACCCTTTACATAAAACAGGGAAGTGATCACTACTGCGATGAGGATCATGATACCACCCATAGTCGGGGTACCATTTTTCTTCTGATGGGACTCAAGTTCCTCTCTCTCTGTATTTCCAATTTTCAATTTCCGTAAAAACGGAATCACGACCGGTCCTAACACTGCTGTGATTGCAAAAGCCAACAGTACCGGAATAATTACCTGATATGTCATTTTCACACCTCTTCTTATTTCGACATCTCCCAATGTCGATTGTATGTTTTTTACAGTCTAAGTAGTATCATACGTCTTTTCTATTTGTTTGGCAACTCTGAATATCTGCCAATTTTCACTCCTGTGCGGCGTCCTCTGTCAGCACATTTTCCATCTTTTCTATTCCAAGATACGGAAGTGCATTTTCAAAAATCTCTTTCATCACCGGTGCAGCCACCGTTCCACCGTAATAAACGCCCTGCGGAGCATCGATCACGATCAGGCCAATCACCTGCGGAGCATCCGCCGGTGCAAACCCCAAGAAGGAAGCGATATATTTGTGATCACTTCTCGGGAGTGTCTGTGATGTCGCCGTCTTTCCCGCAATGGAGAATCCTTCCACTGCTGCTTTTTTTCCGGTTCCCTCTGAAACCACCTTCTCCAGAAGAGAGCAAAGCGTTTCAGATGTCCCTTCACTCACCATCCCCTCTGTTGTGTCATAGTTAAAGGTATGGATCGTCTCTCCTTGGGTATTCTGTACCGACACTCCAAAGTGCGGTACCACCCGGGTTCCGCCGTTGATCAGAGACGATACCGTGGTAATCAGCTGGATCGGGGTGATCTGAAAGGACTGTCCAAAGGAGATTGTTGCCAATTCCACCTGTCCTATCTTGTCTTTTTTATGCATGATCGTTGCCGCCTCGCCCGGAAGATCGATCCCGGTTTTGCCAAGCAGTCCGAACTGCTCAAAATAATGATAAAAATTGTCTGCGCCAAGCCGCAGTCCCAGTTCGATAAATACCGGATTGCAGGAATTCATGATTCCCTGGGTAAAGGTCTCCGCTCCGTGTCCCGTGGTTTTATGGCATCGGATCCTGCGGTCTTCCACAATTTTATATCCGGGACAGTAAAAAGAATCGTCCACTGTCACCACATGCTGTTCCAGTGCCGCAGCCGTGGTAATGATCTTGAAGGTAGATCCCGGTTCATAAGTATCATTGATACAGGCATTTCTCCACATCTGGTTCAGAAGATCCTGCTTTTCTTCCTCAGAAACGGCTGTTTCCACATTCAAAGTAAACGGATCATTGAGATTGTACTCCGGTTCATTAACCATGGCCAGTATCTCACCATTTTGCGGATTCATCAGGATCACGGACACACCATCCGCTGATTTTTCCTGCATCACCTTCTGAGCTGCCTGCTCACAGTAATTCTGAAGATTATAATCCAGACTGATGGTCAGCTGATTACCTGCTACAGGCTCTATCCTACGTTCGCCCTCTGCCTCCAGTTCTTCACCAAAAGCATTGGTCTGCGTCAGGATTTTTCCATCTGTTCCCGCCAGCCATTCCTCATACTTTACTTCCAGCCCGACAATCCCCTGATTATCTCCGCCGGTAAAACCAATGACTTTGGAAGCCAGCGTATCATAAGGATAATATCTACGGTAATCCGCATCTACTTTTACGCCGTCCAGATGGTAGGACAAAATCGCATCCCCTGTCTCTTTCGGCACATTAGAACGAACTCTTTCTATGGAGCTGACCTTTTCCACACGCTTTCGCACGGTTTCTTCCGGCAGATCCAGTTCCTTACACAGTACCCGGATCACCTGCTCCGGATCCGTCAGCTGACTGTGGATCACGGATATGGTACAGACGGACTGATTATCTGCCAGCACGATACCATTTCGGTCTGTGATCTTTCCACGGGCCGCTTTGATGCTGCGTTCCCGTTCGTGCAGATTCTGCGCCTTTTCCTCATAATACTCCGACTGAAATACCATAAGATAGATCAGCCGCCCAAATTGTGCGCACATGATTGTCACAATGATCAGCATCAGTGCCACGATCTTCTTTTTTTGAAATGTCTTCAAATGCTGCATAAAAAGCCTCAGAACGTCCCTTTCTTACAGGATATTCCCGATATCTGCTCCTTATGCCCCACAGGCCATCTTACTGACCGCTGGTACTGTCCTCTGTACTCTGTGGAGCCTGGGTCGGCACCTCACTGTCCATGGACTCTGTCGTTGTTTCTACCTGTGTACCCTCACCGGTGATTCCAACGCCTTCGTTTACGCCGGTCTTTTCTTCATCCGGATAAATTCCCATATATGGGAGTGCTTCTTTTAAAATTTCTCTGGCAATACTCTGTGCATAATAGCTGTGCGCCTGATCGGCTGAGTTTGCCTCATCTACTACTACATATATCGCAACCTGCGGATTATCGGCAGGTACCGATCCAATAAAGGATACCAGATATTTTCTGGCAGAACGCGGCAGTTTCTGTGCGGTACCGGTTTTTCCACCCATGGAATAACCATCTACTTTTGCTTTCTTACCGGAGCCATTCACAACTACCCCCTGTAAATACTGGCGGATCGTTGCTGAAGTTTCTTCAGAAACAGTCTCTCGAACCAGTGTCGGTTCGATATTTTGCACGGTATTTCCATTGGAATCCTCAATCTTGCATACCATATGTGGCTGATAATATTTACCGCCGTTGATCAGGGAACAATAACCAGCGATCATCTGGATCATGGTTACGTTGTAACTCTGTCCAAAAGAGTTTGTTGCAAGGTTGATGGTGCTCAGCTGGTCTTCTGAGTAAATCAGAGAATCGGTTCTCGCCTCACCCGGCAGATCAATGTTTGTCTTTAATCCAAAATTAAATATCTGCTGATACCGACTGAAATTAGCAGGTCCGATCAGATAGGACATCTGCATCAGGGCATCGTTACAGGAATTTTCCAGTGCCTGCTGAATGGTTTCCACACCATGTCCTGATTTTTTAATACAGCTGATATGATGGTTAGCAATGGTCTCTCCACCATCGCAGTAAAAAGTCTCATTTCCTGTCAGTGTGCCACTTTCAAGTCCTGATGCAACCGTAAATGGTTTTGCGGTAGATCCCGGCTCATAGGTAGATGACACGCAGAAATTGTTCCATACCTGATTCAGCAACGCCAGATGATGGATCTGCTCTAACTGTTCTTCGCTGTAATGCTCGTTCAGAGCTGCGCTCCACTGATCATCTGTCATTGCATTGATTTCATCCAGGGTGTAATACTTCTTCAGCTCCACACGCTCTGCCTGTTTGATGATCGTTGCACGCTCCTCATCGGTAAAATACTTATCTGTATCTGCATCCCATGGATCCTGAAGGCTGAAGGTACGGTTTGTGGCCATAGCCAGCACTTCTCCGCTGTTCGGATCCATCATAATGACACCAATATTTTTGGCACCTTCATGTGAAGAATCCTTCATGGCATCGTTAAATTCAGAAATCTTGCTCTCCACAATAGACTGCAGATTCGCATCAATGGTAGATACCACGTTATTTCCATCGGTTGCATCTTTGACCTTGATCTCATAATTGGAATCTGAATTTACATATCCATATTCTTTCCCGTCAATGCCATTTAATGTACTGTTATAATAATCCTCCAGACCGCCGATTCCCTCATTACCGGATGTAGTAAATCCAAGAATGGAGCAGGCAAGAGAATCATACGGATAATTTCTGATATATTCTTTTTCAAACCATACGCCTTTGATATTTTTGCCAGTTTTTTTGTCATTCTGTAACGATTCAAACTGGGCAATCTCATCGTATGGCAGCTTTTTGGCAAGAACATAATACTGTTTTTTCGGATTTTCACTGACATAAGTACGCAGTTCCTCGGTATCCAGCCCAAAACATTGATTCAACGCGGACAATGTCGGTTCCAGATAATCTTCCTTGGATGTCAGAACACTGCAATCTAAAATGACATTGTAAACGTCTGTACTCGTCGCAAGAACGGTTCCCTTTCTATCTACAATGTCACCCCTGCGGAATGGTATGGTCTTACTGCTGTATTCCTGCTGGTTCAGCACGATTTTTGCATACTTGTCACCGCTTTTTAATTCAATATACGCTAAACGTCCCACCAGGCAGATGAGAACACCTGCAATGGCAATGAAGATGATTAGCATCTTTGCCTTCATTCTGGTGAGAAATTTATAGGTCTTTTCTTTTTTTCTTCGTCTTCTGGGTCTCATTCGCTCTCCTCCACAGGATTAATTGGATGGAATTTCCCCATACTGGTTCATATAATCACTGTTCTCTACAGAATAATAACGAACCTGCTCACTCCCCGGTGTCACCATACCAAGACCTTTTGCTGCTTCACGCACCTGATCCAGATTCATGGTTGTCTCCAGTCTCTTCTCAGCAGCCACATTGTCTGCTTTCTGCTCTGCGATCTGGCTTTCGATGGACGCGATATTTGCCAGTCTCGTGGTCACCTCAGACTGTAAATGAATAAATACCGCACATACTATAAAACAGACAGCTGTAGCTACAGCCAGAAATCCCACATATCCGCGGTTCATTGTCATTGCTCTCTGCTGATTCTGCTTTGCCGCATTCCTTCTGATCCGCTCTCTGCGCAGCTCTTCCTGCGTTTTTTCTACCTGCTGTTCTCTTCTTGCAGGTGCCAGTTCACGCTGTCTGACTACATTTCCTTCTATATAAGCACTGTGTCGATATTGTCTGTCTCTACTTTCCATTTTTGTTATACGCCTTCTAAATTTTATAATTATAAGTTGTCTTTATCTCCGTTCAAACACACGTAGTTTTGCGCTCTTTGAACGTTTGTTGTGCTCCAGTTCTTCTTCTGACGGAAGAATCGGTTTTCGCGTAAGCGTCTTCCCCAAAGATTTTTTTCCACATACACACACCGGAAAATTCGGTGGACAGGTACATGGATTTTCATTTCTTTTAAAATTCGTCTTGACGATGCGGTCTTCAAGGGAATGGAATGTGATGATACACAGGCGCCCTCCCGGTTTCAGCATACGGATCATCTCATCCAAAGAATTTTCCAGTACGTCAAGTTCATGATTCAGTTCAATACGGATGGCCTGATACGTACGTTTCGCCGGATGGCCGCCGGTTGCACGAACCTTTGCCGGAATCGCCGCACGAATGATATCATTTAACTGCCCTGTCGTCTCAATCGGTGCTTTTTCTCTGGCCTGTACGATATGTTTTGCAATATTTTTTGCAAATTTATCTTCTCCGTAATCACGGATCATACGATAAAGTTCCTGTTCACTGTATTCTGCTAGGATATCCTTCGCTGTCAGGCTCTGGCGCTGATCCATTCTCATGTCCAGCGGAGCATTTTCTTCTTTGTAAGTAAATCCTCTGGCCGGTTCGTCCAGCTGATAAGAAGAAACACCCAGATCCAGCATTATGCCGTCCACCTGCTCAATGCCAATCTCCCGCAGACGCGCCGGCATCTCACAGTAATTACTTCGGATGATCGTCACTTTATCCTGAAAAGACTCCAATCGTTTCGTCGCCGCTGCAATCGCATCTGCATCCTGGTCGATTCCGATAAGCCTTCCTTTTTCTGAAATTCTGCTGCAGATCTCATAACTGTGACCTGCCCCACCCAGCGTGCCATCTACATAGATACCATCCGGATCAGTGATCAGATTGCTGACGGTCTCATCCAGCAATACTGATATATGCGAAAAATCCATATTTCGCCTGCCTCCTGTCAGTTCGGTTATATTCCCAGACCAAGTTCTGCCATATGTTCAGCCACTTCGTCCATATCTTCATACTCATTCTCACCCAGCCAGCGTTCCTTGCTCCAGATTTCCACACGGTTCAGGACACCGACCAGCACTGCTTCTTTTCCGATTCCTGCAAACTCGCGCAATACAGATGGAATCAGGATTCTTCCCTGCTTGTCCACTTCACAGTCAGCGGCTCCCGCAAAGAAGAAACGTGAAAACTTACGTGCATCTTTTGTGGTCAACGGTAATTCACGGAATTTATTTTCGATGTTCTCCCACTCTTCGTTCGGATATACAAAAAGGCAGCCATCCAGTCCTTTGGTGACTACGAATGTCTCTCCCAGTGATTCACGGAATTTTGCCGGCACAATCAGTCTGCCTTTGGCATCTACGGTATGATTGTATTCGCCTTTAAATCCGCGTCCCATCGAAAACACCTTCCTTTCCGGTTTATCTAAACGGTGTTTCGGTTATCAACAAAGTTATCAACGTTATCCACTTTCTACCCTTTTACACCACTTTCCACCACTTTTATTTAAATAGTATAGCATTTATCATTAAAAATCAATAGGATTTTGCGTTCCAACGCAAAAAAAATGCCCAAACAGACTCTGCTCGGACATTTTTCCCAGATTATTCCATTTTCAGTCGGGTTTTCAACACTTCTAAATCAAAAAAATGCTTACAGACCGCAGAAATGCGGT
>CAVKTR010000001.1:0-123018 GCA_963659325.1 Dysosmobacter segnis | reverse complement strand
GATAGTTTGCTGCATAAATCATACAGCTTTTAATCAATAGTTTCCGAGACTGCTCTCTTCACTTGTTCCGCTTCCAAGTACCGGAAGGGTTGTTTTTTGTGTCCACTGTGATGTGGCAGCTTCTTTCCAGCATACAACACGCCTTGAACCGTCGGATGGATCTGCCAGTACGGAAACTTCCAGATCCTGGCTGTCTGTCATTGGAATCGTATAGCTGATCAGCCATTCACTGTCCTCATCGGTGATGGTGATATCGCTGATTTCCTGTAAGGCCTCGAAAGGCGTGTCTGACTGAAGGGCAGTATCAATATCCGCCAGCCGGGCAGAAGCTTTTGCGCTTGCAGAGGCATACGCGGTCTGATGGTCTGCAACTTTCTGGGTATAAGACTGGTCTTTTAGTGCGCTGGACAGCGATAAGGCTGCGAAAGTCACCAGACACAGAACGATAAAAATGACCAGCAGGTAAGAAGTGCCGATCTGAAAGCCCGGCCAGGATTCGTTTTTCTTTTTTCTCATGAATGTGACGCCTCCTTTTCCGGTGCCGGACAGAAATCGGTTTCCACAGAGTAAAGGGTGGAATCGTCCTCTTTTTCCTTATCCGCCTCGATACGCTGTGCACAAAAAGTACCGTGCTGCAGGGCTCCCTGTGGCTCAATCTGAATCCGGATCAGATAGCTGGCCCCGTTCGGATCGCAGATCTGCCAGTCTGCATCATAATAGATCAGGTATTCGGAAACTTCTGATGCAGTTGAAGTGTCTGTATCTGAGCTGGCAGCAGCATTTTCCGAAGAAGATGAGGAATCAGCAGAAGCATAAGAAGTAACTCCCGGCAGATCCTGAATGGAATCACCGGCGAGAAAGACTTCCGTAAATCCGGATATTTTTTCCAGTGCGATATTCTCTTCCCGGGTCTGACGGCTGATCAGATGTGCCCGCACAAAAATCTGCACACAGACAGCTGAGGTCAGACTGAAAAATAAAATTGCTATGATCAGTTCCAGCAAAAACAGACTGGAACGTTTTGCAGGTGTTCGTTTCATAACGTTCTCCTATTGGTTACGGTGTACTTTTGACACTGACATAAGTATCAGAAATGCTGCCGTCTTCGTTGGTACAGGACAGGTAAAAAAGGCCGTCCTGTGATTCTTCAAATGCAAAGTCCTTTACAGATAGGATCTTACGGCCGTCAGAGGCACTGGCAGAGACATCTTCACGGATGAAAAGTTCTCTGAGACAGCCCTCATACTGATACAGGTAAGTGACATACGGCTGATCCGCATAAGTCTGATGAATGATGATGGCATCCTGTCCATCAAAGGTTCCTGCATCAATGGCACCATATTCGTCACTCTGATGCAGCTTTTCTGTCACGTAGGACAGCGCCGTGCGGCTGGAAAAAGAATCTTCCGAGTCAGAAACCTGCCGGCTGTAAATGCCGGAAGCCAGTACCACCAGCGCCACGGAAGTGGCAGTCAGTACAAAAAAGAGTGCCAGAGGAAACAGAAAATCAATGACATGTCTGCGTTCATTCATGTGTTTCATTTTCGTGCCTCCTGTCGTTCGATCACTGTGATATCCGGCAGGATATTAGCGCCTGCGATCTGATAATCTACAAAAAAGAGGTCTGTGTCATACTGGATGCCGCAGGTGTCTTTCAGCTCCTGCAGTGTCTCCGGGTAGCGTCCTTCCAGCGTATAGTACTGGGTCACGCCGCGCCAGAGGGCATTTTCCAGACTGGATTTCTGTTCCTGAACCGCCCGGGCGGACATGTGTGAGATACCGCCGAAAAACAGCCCGCAGATACAGAAAAATACGAGCAGGGACAGGCACAGATTTCGGAAAGGATGTGCATGTCTGCCGTGATAAAAGCGTTCCTTTTTCTGATGAAGCATCGGGGACACCTCCTGTTATAAACCGGCCATGATGCCAAGCAGCGGCAGCATGACAGACAGAAGGATGATTCCAACGATGACAGAGAGGATAATGACCAGTGTCGGCTCCAGTACTGCGATAAAAGAGGTGATCCGTTCATTCAGTTCCTCTTCGCACTGGTCTGCGATCTGATCCATTACCTCATCCATCATACCGGATTTTCCGGCAATGGAAGTCATCCGTGCGTACACACCGGTAAATACTTTGGTATTTACAAGGGCGGTGGAAAGTTCTGTCCCGTTTTC
Source organism: Dysosmobacter segnis (assembly GCA_963659325.1). GTDB lineage: Bacteria > Bacillota > Clostridia > Lachnospirales > Lachnospiraceae > Eubacterium_I. Next base: position 120,841 of record CAVKTR010000001.1, on the reverse strand, counting down.
CATTTCTTCGCAGCAGTTTTTGATCTTCTGACGGAAGTATTCGTCCTCAATCAGATTCTGGGAAAATTCCAGACCGCGCTCCGGTGTCAGTCCGCTTTTTAAAGCCAGAGCCATGGCGCCGGCAAAACGGCATACGGAAGATTTCTCGGAAATCTCACGGGAAGGACGGAAAGCATGCCCGAATTTACCGAGCAGTACACGCCCCTTTGCTGTACGGGTGAGATAGATGCCAAATGCCACCAGGCATACGATCAGTACGATAAAAACCAGAGCGTAACGGGAAAGTCCGTTACCGATCATCAGGATACCGCGGGAAAGTCCCGTCATTTCTGTACCGAGTTGCTGGAATACCTGATTAAAGACAGGCATAACTTTTGTTACAAGGATTACGATGACCACAAGCATCATAATGATCATGATCAACGGGTAGGAGAGGGAATTGCGGATATTACGGCTTAAGGTCTCCTCCCGGGTGTAATGCTGTGACAGGGATTCCATAACATCGTCGAGACGTCCGGTTTCCTCACCAATCTGTGTCATTCGAATCAGATAGGATGGGAAGACACCGGTCTTTTCCAGTGCATCCGCAAAAGCGTCCCCTGCCAGCATGGCCTGATACATTTCATCGATCAGCGCCTTTTCCAGTTCGTTTTGTGTATCTTCCATCAGAAGTTCCAGACCTTCTAACGCTGAGATGCCTGATTTTAAGATCATGGACATTTCACCGCAGAATGACGCAATTTCCGGATTGGATAAAGATTTTTGCTGCGTCTGCTTTCCCATTCGTTGTTTCCTCCATTCATTTGTTATTTCTGAAAATTAAAATTGAGCAGTTTCCAAAAAGAATCCTGTTTTATTACATACAGGCTGTTATTTTAATAAGTATACTTTGTGACATAATTGCTGCCGTCACCGACGTATTTTTTTACGTTGGACGCGCTGTTATTGGCAGCCAGGGTCGGATCCATAATGGACCAGTTTTTTCCATCAAATTCAATGATGTTGTCCACCCAGCCGACTTCCGTGACATAGCAGCTGATCCAGGCATGGTAGACCTCGCCGGAATAGCCGACCTCCAGTTTCGTCGGGATCCGCTGGGAGCGGAGCATGGCCGACATCAGCGACGCGTAGTCAAAACAGATACCGGTACCGGAACTTAAAGTGTCGTCCGGGGACGGAATGTAACCGTAGGGAACGGAATCTGCTTTTTCCTGGTCGTAGGAAATATTTTCAATCACGTAGTTGTAAATATTTGTGATGGCATCCAGATCAGAAGAACATCCCTGGGCCAGTTCCTCCCCTTTTTTTACACAGGCGGAATCGGCTGTGAAATTTACATAAAAATTCGGGTATAAAAAAGGTGAAAATTCATTGGAAATTTCGACGTCCAGATCCTGAGTAAAGGAAACTGCGTATAAATTATCCTCCACGGATACCGATTCCAGCAAAGTGACTTTATAGGAACCGTTTCCACCGGGAAGTGGATAGACGGAATAGTCATCGGAAGCTGTGACCGGATAGGTGTACTCTGTACTGTCCGGCAGTGTGATCTGAAGTTTTACTTTTTCGTTGCTGCCGCTGTAACGCAGCATCAGATATCCATCTGCGGTGTGGGATGCATTCAGGGAGACAATGTCAGATCCGTAGGTTACTTCCCCCGAGGCCTCAGCGGTGAGAACCTGCGGGGTCGCATCCCGGGTACCCTGGGCGGGGGTAGTGGCAGTATCCGCAGTTCCGGGATCGGAAGCGGAACAGCCGCCTGTCAGCAGGTACAGAACCAGCATAAGGGAGAGCAGAAATCTGATCCCATGCGGGTAGTGCAGTTGAATGTGAGATCGCACGGAATCAGCCTCCTTTCCCTGGCAAGATCATCTTTCAATCAACAGTTTTTTAATAAAACAAGTATACCATACTTGGATTTCGTTGACAAATTTGTTTGTACTAAATTGACAGTTAAAATGATTTTGTATACAGATTATGATTGACAAATAGGTGCCGTACTTTTAAAATAAAAACAAACAAGGGAAAGTTGTTAATGAGAAACGAGGAAAAAACATGAATGAGGAATTAGCAGTATTGGAAGTTCACATGCTGGGAGACTTTTCGGTCATGTATGGGGAACAGCCGATATCATTTGGAAAGAATACAACGACGAAGGCAATGAAATTGCTTCAGATATTATTATACTATGGAGAACAGGGCATTGTCCGGGAAAAACTGCTGTCTGCACTGTACGGACGGGAGGAACTGGCCGATGCGGCCAATAATCTACGTGTGACAGTCCATCGTTTAAAAAAGATGATCGTAGAAGCAGGACTTCCTGAGGCAGAGTATGTGAATATTAAAAAAGGTATTTACAGCTGGCAGGCTCCGATGGAGACAAAAGTGGATGCCAGAACATTTGCTGCTCTGTATAAGGAGCAGGAGGCTTGCACAGATGCGGGAGCAAAGGAAGAACTGCTGAAGGAAATCTGCCGGATGTATCACGGGGAATTTCTACCGGATCTGTCGGGTGAAGAGTGGGTACTCATCGAAAGTATCCAGTATAAGAAAATTTACACGCAGGCACTGAAGACTCTCTGTGATATCCTGATGGAGAGAGGCGACTATGAAGATGCGCTGACATTCTGTGATCCGGCTTGCAAACTGTATCCTTTTGATGAATGGCAGTCGGTGAAGATTGAGTGTTATATTAGCCTGAAACGTTATCGGGAAGCCATGAAAGAATATGAGGATACAGCAAAACTGTTTTTTGAAGAGCTTGGTATCAGCCCGTCAGCAAAACTGATGAAACAGTTTGAAGAGATGAGCAGCCAGATCAATGATACAAAACCGAGAGAAATTCAGGAGATCAAAGAACGGCTGAAAGAGGAGGATGTTCATGGAGGTGCTTATTACTGTGGCCTTCCGAGTTTCCGTGACAGCTACCGCCTGGTTTCACGTATGCTGGAGCGAAGTGGGAAGTCTGCATATCTGATGCTTTGCAGTGTGACAGACGGAAAAGGCCGCCCTATGGAAAAACCGGAGAAACTGGAGATCATGATGGAGGATCTTCAGAATACCGTACAGCATTGTCTGCGCAGAGGGGATTCTTTTACGAAGTACAGTGCTTCCCAGTATCTGATACTCCTGACAGGCGCAAATAAAGAAAATTGCAGCATGATTTTTGAACGTATTCGTAAGTATTTTGCAAGAGAACATAAAAGCTGGGCAAAAAATCTGGAATTTTTTGTGTCGACAGTTGCAGAAGTGGGAAATCTGGATTCCCCAATTCAGTTCAAGAGTAAGCAGAGTGCATGGTAGATGCGGCAGTTACATTCCGGGACAAGGGATCGGAGTGGATGCAGCAGACCAGACAGATTATGAAGGGAAATGGAATGGAATATGGAGCATAATCATTGCATTGCCTGGCATGTGCCAAATCTGATCAGTATCTGCATTGACAGTATTGAGGACGGTGAGATGTCAGGAAAAATCTATCATTGTTATAGTAAAGAACCGGTAACGTTCAGCAATATCATTCGCATGATTGAAGCGGCGGAAGTATTTTTTGACCAGATACGGTTTCCGGAAGCCTCGACTCAGATGCGTTCTTTTGAAAAAAAGGAGCCTGTAGTGGAAGCAAGGCTTGAGAAAGTCTGTATGCCTGAGGAAGTATTGGAAAAACGTGGCGGGAAGGGAACCTTTCTGTTGAATGTCAGATACCGTCAGAATTCATCCTGGCAGGGTGAAATTCAATGGATCGAAGAAAATGTGGTATATCAGTTTTGCAGTGTGCTGGATCTGATCAAGATATTGAGTAATGCATTGCATGAGTGTTGAAAAGAAGGTGTAAGAAAATCGAAAACCTGTTGTTTTCATGTCGGACAGGGCGTGAAGACAGCAGTTTTTTTGTCTGACAGGAAATTACCGTTTATTTTCTTTGCGTTGTAAAAGCTGCTTTAAAAACTTGCCTGGCAGCTTATGTTTTGCGGTGGGATACTGCTTGTAAAACAGATGTCGCCATGTACTATGATTGAGAGAAAAAAGGAGTGGTTTTGGGAGACATTCTGTGTAAAAAGCAGGAGAAAAGGTATATAAGGAGGAAGCAAAAATGAAAGGACTTGTTCACATTTATGAGGGGACAGGAAAGGGTAAGACCACGGCGGGAGTCGGGCTGGCAGTCCGCTGCGCGGGAAACGGTTTTCCGGTGATTTATTCACAGTTTTTGAAAAATGGAACAAGTGGTGAAATCGGTATCCTGCAGCGGATTCCAAATGTAACGGTAATGGTGGAACCACATCCTTTTGGTTTTACATTTCGGATGACACCGGAACAGAAAGTACAGGCAAAAGAGGCCTACACGGCATTGTTTGACAGGGTGACGGAAGCGGCTGTGGAACAGAAAGCCAGACTGTTGGTTATGGATGAATTACTGGATCTGTGCAATGCAAAACTGATCGATCTGCCAAGGATTACAGCATTTCTGAAAAAACGGCCGGAGGAGCTGGAAGTGGTCATGACGGGCCGTAATCCGAAGCCGGAACTTATGGAACTGGCGGATTACATTACGGACATGCGAGCGGTAAGGCATCCGTTTGAACAGGGGATAGCGGCTAGAGCGGGAATTGAAATGTAGCTTTTTTCCGCTCTTTTCATACAATAGTAACAAATGGTCATCCGGGAGAGTTTGTTTGGACGGGGAAATTTGTAAAGAAGCGGTCTATTCGAATGATTTTTATGATCTGATTCTGGATTACATCGGTGGTTATCCGCTGGGCGATCCGGAATGCATCATTCAGGTGGATAATACCTATGATATCGGATACTATAGCAGAGGTCGTTCTCCGGAAATGAATCTGCAGGATTATCCGTATCTGACGATCCCACATTGCCTGACTCCGATGGATATGACGGCGTTGGAAGTCAGCGGGATTCTACGCCTGCAAAATCCTTCAGTGCTTGATCTTCAGGGGCAGGGAGTACTGGTCGGATTCGTTGACACGGGAATTACTTATGAACACCCGGCATTTCGAAATCGGGATGGAAGTACAAGGATTCTTGGTATCTGGGATCAGACCCGTCATGACGGAACACCGCCGAATGGCATGGTGTATGGGACCTTTTATGGCGAGGAAGAGATCAACGCTGCTCTGCAGTCGGAACGACCGTTAGAAATTGTGCCGCAACGGGACGAAAACGGACATGGTACATTTCTTGCGGGAGTGGCTTGCGGCAGTGCGGATGCGGGAGCAGAGTTTTCCGGTGCTGCGCCCCTGGCAAGTATTGCGATAGTAAAATGTAAGCAGGCAAAGCAGTATCTGCGGGATTATTATTTTATCCCGGAGGGAGTGGACTGTTATCAGGAAAATGATCTGATGATGGGATTGTCCTGGCTGAACAGGTTTGCTTATGAGCGGCGTCTGCCACTTGTCTTATGCATCGGAATGGGGGGAAGCCTTGGAGGGCATGCGGGCGAGGAACCGTTGTCAGTTTTGTGCGATGAGCTTGGAAGACGGAGACAGCGGGCTGTGGTGGTGGCAGCAGGAAATGAAGCAAATCAGAGGCATCACGAGCAGCGCAGTAACCTTTCGGCAGGAGAGACAGAAAGCATTGAACTTTCCGTAGGGGATCATGTCCGGGGATTTTTGATGGAAATGTGGACGATGGTACCGGAGATCTATCGGATTTCGGTATTGTCACCTACCGGGGAACGGCTTTCGAACATGGCGGTGCGCCCGGGAACCCGGCAGGAATATACGTTTTTATTTGAACAGACGAAGCTGACGGTGGAGTATGCTATCGTTGGAACGAGAAACAGCATGCAGCTGATCGCACTGCGGTTTGATACACCGCTTGCCGGAATCTGGATCATTGAGATACAACCGGAACTGGTGCTGGGGGGAGATATTTTCTGCTGGCTGCCGTTGGCCACATTCTTGAGTGGTGAGGTATTTTTCCTGCGCTCCAGTCCGGATACAACGATCACGATGCCAGGAATGTCAGGAGTAGCGGTCACAACCGGAGCATACAACGCAGTCGGTGGAAGTATTTATCCGGATTCCGGGCGGGGATTTTCAAGTCTGAATCAGGTAAAACCGGATATTATTGCAGCGGGGGTGAATGTGACAGGACCGGTGTTGCGTGACCGATATGAAGTGCGCAGTGGAACCAGTGTCAGCGCAGCGTTAACGGCAGGGGCCTGTGCACAGATTTTTCAGTGGGGAATCGTGGAAAACAATATGATGTATTTGAATACGACGGATTTGAAAAATTTATTGATTCGTGGAGCAGGACGGGATGAGAACCGACATTATCCGAGTCCGGTGTATGGATATGGGACACTGAATGTGTATGATGCGTTACTGAGATTGAGAGGAAATTGAAGAAATGCAAATAAAAAAGACAGCCAAATCCGAACGGCTGCCTTTTAAGGAGAAGGTATTTTTTACTATGGGGGTAGCAAAAAACTTATAATGTATTGGGGGTTTTTACAGTTATTATAATAGCAAATGTATGCGTGTAAGTGTTCACAATGATTTGTGGATTTTTTGAAAAAAATTATGCATTTTCTATATGACCAAAAGGTAATCATAGTAAAACACTTGGTTATTGTGCAATATATAGAGAAAAAAGTGGTTTTTTCTGTCATTTTATTTTATACTGTGGTTAAAGAAAAAGAACCGAGGTCAATGAAAATGAGACAAAAGATATATGTGGAATGTTATGAAGGTCTGAGTGCACAGATGCTGACAGAAGCATTATTGCAGCTACTTCCGGAACAGTCAAAGATCAGAGAAACGGTGAAGCAGCTGCTGAATGTCCGTTGCTCAGAAGAGACGAAGTATACGATGTTGAAAAATCTGCAGGACCGGATCGGAGATTTCTCGCTTCCGGCAGGCGCAGAGAAACTGTTTGCAGGAGCTTATGCAATCTGGCTGAATGCAAAGGCTTCCGTGCAGAAAAAAGATGTCGGGGATCTGGTATTTTCAGGAAAGGATTTTGAAGGGGTCATGGCGATGATGACGGCATCGCTCTGTATGGATCAGCTGCAGGTTGAGGAAGTGATCTGCCTGGAAATTTATGAAGGGTTTGGCCAGATTTATACGGAGCAGGGCATTATGCCGGTGCCACTTCCGGAAACGTTATATACTCTGATGAATGCAGGAATCCCATTGCAGCTGATGGAGCGCAAAGGCGCCTGGGTGACACCGGATGGAGCAGCAATCCTTGCGGCAAGCCGGACGACAGATCATCTGCCGGAAACTTATCACATTATAAAACAGGGGGTGGGAAACGGAACTGCTTCTGATGGAGAGGCTGCCAGGCTGCGTGTCGTGCTTCTGGAGACAGATGGGGAGAAGGCGGCAGCAGAAGAGATACAGGAGCTGCAACATCATAAAGCTGGAAAGAGAAGTAAGAAGGAAACAGAAGAAACAGCAGCAGAAAAGCGTGCAGAACGTCAGCAATGTGCCCAGAAGAACGGTCAGGGAGATACGATCTGCAAGATGGAGTGCAATCTGGATGACTGCAGCGGTGAGGTGCTTGGCTATACCATGGAACGTCTGCTGAAGGAGGGCGCACTGGATGTATGTTATCTGCCGATTTATATGAAAAAAAACCGGCCAGCCTACATGCTGACGGTATTGTGCCGGCCGGAAGACCAGCACAAAATGGAAGCGGTTATTTTTGCAGAGACGACAACTATCGGAATCCGCCGCCAGTTCATGGAACGTACAGTATTACCACGGTCGATCGAACATAAAAAAAGTTCGCTTGGAGCTGTGTCAGTGAAACGTATGCTGCGGGAAGCAGGGGAGACTGTGACACTGGAATATGAGACAGTGGCCGCAATTGCGCTAAAGACCGGACTTCCATTCCGGGAAGTATATCGCAGTATAGAACTGGAACTTTTTGGCAAGAATAAAAAAGGAGAAGAAACGGTATGATTTATGTAATACTCATTGGAACAATCTGTGCGGCGGAATTTGTGATCCGCCGTTGTATCAATAAAAATTTTACGGTTTCAGAACAAAAGTCAATTGGAAAAGGACGTATCACACTGCGCAAGTATCATAATGCGGGAATGGCAAATGACACACTGGAAAAACGTCCGGCACTGGTAAAAGGAATTGGTATCGGCGTGGTCAGTCTGATCGCGGTAACATTTGCGCTTGCGATGCTACTGAAAGGAAGAAAAGGATTAAAAGCCGGACTGGCATTGATCCTTGGGGGAGGTCTTGCAAATCTCCTGGAGCGCTTTATGCATGGATACGTGACGGATTATATCCAGTTCCAGATTTCGATTCCGTTTCTGCGAAAATTTATTTATAACATTGCGGATCTGTGTGTGTTTGTCGGAATGGCGGTGTTGTTTTTCAGGGAATTGCTGCATATGGACTAAAGAAAGAGCCGGCCGTTAATCGACCGGCTCTGCTGTAATCCCGTTCTGACGCAGAAAGACCGAAACAAGGCGGTCCCATTCCCGTTCCAGTGACTTGTCCAGAGAGAACAGACGGTAGGAGATACCAGTGGTACAGGTCAGTGCATCATTTTTATACGTGAAGTGCAGATACATGCCGCTGATATCTTCAGCGGAAAATGCTGTTCCGGAACGGGAAATAGTTTTCGCCTGATTTTCCGGTGACAGTAAAAATACAAATTTAAAAAACAGTGGTTTCTTTTTCCCCTGCATTAATTTCAGACAGTTGGGGCGCAGCAGGGAAAATGGAAGATAGGACAGCCCTTCTAACTGCAGGGCTTCGAGTTCCTCCGGTTCGTAGTAATCCGGGTGAAAACTGCCGTCAATATGGTAAGAGGCTGACTGGGTGATCACTGCTTCCTGAAGCAGAAAATGGTCACACATGCCATCCTTTAAAAGCTTGTTGATAAATGTACCGATTTCGGTTATTTTCAGTGCGATCATGCAGAATCTCCTGTTCACAAAAACGTATGATTGTGGTATGATAATTACTCAAATCTGACATATTGTATGAGACGCGTTGCGCGAATCTCATAATCGATCTGCGGCACAAAGACAGTGCCATTTATCGAAAGTTGGCAGACAACTTCCGATAAGTTGTATTATAAAAGTGGAAATGCAAAAAAGCAATGAAAATCTATGTTAGGTGTACTTCTGGAATTCTTCATTTAAAAGATTCCGGGAGTATATTTAGGAAGAACGGGGAAATCTGGGTGAAAAAAAGAAGAAAAAAAAGTGTCGGGAAATGGCTTCTCTTATTGCTGACGGGGTGTCTGCTTCTTGGTCTGACAGGCTGTGGTACAGCGAGTGGTGATGTGGCAGACCGCGTGGAAAACATGGTTACCGGAAATCATCCGCTGGAGGTCAAATCTGTTTCACAGGACAAATATGCGTATAACACGCTGGATGATGCGACAAAAGTAGTCTATGATGAGATTTTATATGCGATCATGCACCGAAAGAAGGAAGCACAGCTTGCCACAACGGATATCGACCAGATGGAACTGGCCTACCTGGCGGTGCGTTATGATTACTGCAATCTATTCTGGCTGGAGAAGTTTTCTTATATTACCTATAATCGGGATGATGAGATCACGGCCATTATGATCACGCCGGAATACAGCATGACAAAAGAAGAGCAGAAGGAAACACAGAAAAAGATTGACGAGGAAGCGGACCGTATGCTGGCGGATGCGCCAAAGGATGGAAGCGATTATGACAAGGCACTGTATGTGTTTAAAAAGCTGATCGATGAAGTGGACTATGTGGAAGATTCTGAGGATAATCAGAATATCATCAGTGTATTTTTGAATCACGAAACCATCTGTCAGGGATATGCGTATGCGACACAGTATCTGCTGGAGAAACTGGGAATTTCATGCACAACGGTGATCGGAAATGTCACGGAGGGATCGCATGCATGGGATCTGGTAAAACTGGACGGTTCCTATTATTATATTGATACGACCTGGGGCAATTCACAGTATTTTTCCCGTCAGTCGGATCAAAAAACCACAACTGTTTCCAAATATGTGGATTACAACTATTTTGCGGCGACAACCGCAGACATTATGCAGTCCCATACACCGGACAGCCGCATCGAATTACCGGAATGTACGGACACGACGGACAATTATTATGTACACGAAGGATGCTATATCACGGAGTGGGATCCGGATGTGATCGGTGGTATTTTCCGTCAGGCATACGAACAGAAAGAGGATATGGTGCAGGTGAAGTTTTCCAGTGTGGATCTGTATGAACAGGCGATGCAGTATTTTGTGGAAGAATATGGGATCGCGTCATATTGCCCGGGGCTGAGTCGTTTCCACTACATGGAAGATATTGAAGGGTGCGTGATATTTATTGCATTTGATTATTAGATGTACTCACGGGATCTTTCTAAACGAGTCATTCCGGCGGTGCTTCTTATGGCAAAGAATTATTGATTGATAAAGGAAGTGTAAGGTATTATGGGAAAAAAACTGAATCTGTCACATAATCTGATGGGATGCAGACTGGACAACTGGATCAGACTGAAACGGAGCAATCCGATTACAGAAGAAAACAGAGGACAGGTGAGACTGATCACAGCGGTTTCAGCAGCCCTTGCCATTCCGGCATTTCTGGAATGGCTGGTTTACTATGTGCCGATCAGGCGGACAAAGCTCAAAAAAGATCCGGTTTATATCGTCGGCTACTGGCGTTCCGGAACAACTTTTTTGCAGAATCTGCTGACGAGAGATCCTCAGTTTGGCTGGTTTGACCCGGTGCGTACCGTGACATTCAGCAACTGTATTTTTATGAAAGGCATTATGGCAAAGGCACAGGAAAAACTGTTAAAAGGTGCCCGCCCGATGGACAATCTGGAGTATACCCTGGATCTGCCGATGGAGGAAGTATTTGCTCAGGCAACGATATCCACACAGGCCATCAGTCATATGCTGGTATTCCCGGATGGCGGAAAAGGCGTCAAATATATCGAGACGGCCTTTATCGATGAACAGGATGAAAAGCGGCAGCGGGAATGGCGCAAAGCTTATGACTATATTTTGAAAAAAGTGACGTATCTGTACGGAGGCAGGCAGCTGCTGCTGAAGAGCCCGGAAAATACATGCAGGATCGGTGCCCTAAAAAAGTGCTACCCGGGCGCGAAATTCATTAATATTTACCGGAATCCGTATACAGTAGTTATGTCCACGATCAATATGTTTACCAAGGAAATGGGGCTGTTTTGCCTGAATGAACCAGCGCCGTATCAGGTGATCGAGGACGTGACCATTGATCTGTTTGAACGTATTTACAAAAAGGCATTCCGTGAACTGGATGCGATGCCGCCGGAAGATCACATTGATATCAGATACGAGGACTTCTGTAGGAATCCGGAAAGATATGTAGAGCAGATTTATGATCACCTTGGAATTGACGGATTTGAGGAAGCAAAACCTTATTTTGACGATTATCTGGAGAGCCAGAAAAACTATAAAAAGAACAAATTTGAGTTAACGCCAGAGCTTCGGGACAAGATCAATTCCAAACTGGGATTTTATTTTGAACATTATGACTATGAAATGGAGAAATAAGATACAAAAATAATGCATTTTCAGGTGCAAAATACTGCTGACTGGTGTATACTCACTGTATGAAAAGTTTCAGGAAGTTCTGGTCCGGTTATGGAGAAATCGGAGGAACTGTCAGAAGAACCTGCCTTGCAGAGTTTCCGCAACAGAGAGAATCCTGATTCAGGAAAGGAGAATTTTATTATGGAAAAAATTAGTGACAGCATGAAAAAAATCTTATTGGCCGGTATTGGTGCGGCAGCTTCGACTGCAGAGAAATCCAAAGAGATCCTGGATGATCTGGTAAAAAAAGGAGAACTGACGGTTGAGCAGGGGAAAGTGCTGAATGAGGAACTGAAACATAATGTAAAACAGACATTCAAGAAAGACGAAGCGCAGGATCCGGCTGATGTATTAAAGGGAATGACTCCGGAGCAGATTACGGCATTGAAAGATGCCATTGCAAAAATGGAGACAGAGGATGCAGAAAAACCAGCCGCAGAAACTGAAGCTGAGAAAGATGAGGAGTAAGCGACTGAGTTCATGAGCAGGTAACGGAGGCGGATTGCGAATGTCCGCTTTACATGGAATTTTATGAGTGAGAAAGAATCAAACAAAACCCGCTTGAGGGAAATAATTTCAGTCATACACAAACATCAGATTGCCAGGGGCGTAACGCCGGAAAAATTACGTCTGATCCTGGAAGATCTTGGCCCAACTTATATTAAGCTGGGCCAGATTATGTCCATGAGGTCAGATATTTTCCCAAAAAAGATCTGTGATGAGTTTATGCGTCTGCGGTCGGAAGTGACACCGATGCCCTTTGAGGAGGTGCGGGAGGTCATTGAGCATTCCTACGGTACAGAACTAGAGGAAGTATTTGCGGAATTCGAAGAGACACCGATCGGTTCCGCGTCCATTGCACAGGTGCATAAGGCAAAGCTGAAAAGTGGCGAGACAGTAGTTGTAAAGGTACAGCGTCAGGGCATTTATGAGACCATGTCCCGGGATATCGCGTTTCTGCACCGCACCGTGAAACTGATGCCACCGATCAATATGACAGATCTTGTGGATATGAACGAGGTGCTGGATGAAATGTGGGTGGTGGCTCAGGAAGAGATGAACTTTCTGGCAGAAGCGGCCAATATGGAAGAATTTGCAAGACTGAACGAAGATGTGGCATTTGCGACCAGTCCGATACTGTATCGGGAATATACAACCACACAGGTTCTGGTCATGGAGTATATTGATGGAATTGGTGTGGATGACAAAGAAAAGCTGATGGCTGCCGGTTATGATCTGGATGAGATTGGAACCAAAATGGCAGATAATTATGTGAAACAGATTGTAGAAGACGGATTTTTTCATGCGGATCCGCATCCGGGAAACATGCGTATCCGTGACGGCAAGATCGTCTGGATCGATATGGGGATGATGGGACGTTTTTCCAAACGTGACCAGGCATTACTGTCAAAAGTGATCAAAGGTGTTGCAACCCATAACATCAGTCTGATCGTGGAGGCAGTGTTGTCCCTGGGGAGATTTCATGATAAACCAGATCAAAAACTTCTGTATTCCGATATTGGTGACTGGCTGGCAAAATATGGTTCTGCAAATTTTGGCGGACTGAATATGGGAGTGCTGATGCAGGATCTGATCGATATTATGAAGGAAAACAGAGTGTCCATGCCTCACAGCCTGACCATGCTGGTGCGTGGCCTGACAACAATTGAGGGTGTGATCGCAGAAATTGCGCCAGAAATCAATCTTGTACATGTGGCGGCTGCGTGTATGTCGGGAAACAGATTCTCAGCCTCTAATCTGAAGGATGAGCTTCATATAGGAGGAAAAGAAGTCTGGCAGGCATTGGAGAAAGGCATAAAAATACCCTCTTATATTTCCGATCTGCTGCGCAGTTATATGCAGGGACAGACAAGTATCAACCTGGATCTGCATGCGACAGATGATCTGGCTGTGATGCTAAATACATTGGTGCGGCGGCTGGTCATGGGGCTTCTCATTTCGGCACTTCTGGTCAGTTCCAGCATTATATGTACTACAGATATGAAGCCGGAACTGCTTGGAATTCCGGCATTGGGAGCTATCGGATACTTTCTTGCTTTTATCCTTACAGTTTCAGCATTCATCAGTCATTTCTGTACAGATAAGAAAAAAAGATAGAGAAAGAGATTTATAAGTTATGGCAGCTAAAGAAAAAAGAACAGCAAAATCGAATATATCCAAAATGGCAATAACAGGTGTATTATCTGCAATCGCCTATATTCTGATGTTTATGGAATTCAGCGTTCCGCTGATGCCGGTATTTATCAAAATGGATCTGTCAGATTTTCCGGCATTGATCGGAAGTCTGGCAGTTGGTCCGGCGGGAGGCGTTCTGATAGCACTGATTAAAAATCTGCTGCATCTTACTGTGACATCTACCGGAGGAGTAGGAGAACTTTCCAATTTCATTCTGAATGCGATCTTTGTTCTCCCTGCCGGTTTTTTATACAGAAAGAAAAAGAATAAAAAGAATGCCTGCGGTGGAGCTGTTCTGGGAGCTGTCCTGATGGCTGTTTTCAGTGTAGTATCCAATTATTTTGTGGTTTATCCGGTATATTACAATTTCATGCCGGCGGACACGATCCTGGCGGCATACCAGGCAATTTTTCCAGGAGTAAAAAGTATTTTACAGAGTCTGATCATATTTAATATGCCATTTACGTTTATCAAGGCGATGATCAGCGTGGTGATCACATTCCTGGTTTATAATCATCTCGTGCCGATTCTGACGATGAATAAGCGGAGTGAGTAAAATTTTTAAAGAAAAAGGAGAAGAAAAAATGAGTGACTGCAGATTAGATACAAAATGCGTACAGGGGGGCTACCATCCGGGAAATGGAGAACCGAGACAGATTCCGATCGTTCAATCCACAACTTTCCGTTATGAGACAAGCGAGGCTATGGGCAGATTATTCGATCTGGAAGATGCCGGATATTTTTATACCCGTCTGCAGAATCCGACCAATGACATGGTTGCAGCAAAGATTGCAGAGATGGAAGGCGGCACCGCAGCTATGCTGACATCCTCCGGTCAGGCAGCAAACTTTTTTGCATTATTTAATGTATGTGAGTGCGGAAGCCATATCGTGGCATCTTCTGCAATTTACGGTGGAACTTTCAACCTGATTGAAGTAACTATGAAAAAAATGGGTATCACTGCAACCTTTGTGGCACCTGACTGTACCGAAGAAGAGTTAAATGCCGCATTCCAGGAAAATACAAGAGCCGTATTTGGTGAGACTATCGCAAACCCGGCACTGACTGTTCTGGATATCGAGAAATTTGCAAAGGCAGCACACGCGCATGGTGTACCGCTGATCGTGGACAATACATTCCCGACACCGGTAAATTGCCGTCCGTTTGAATGGGGCGCAGATATTGTAACACATTCCACTACAAAATACATGGATGGACACGGAGCAGCAGTCGGTGGGGCTATCGTTGATTCCGGTAACTTTGACTGGATGGCACATGCAGATAAGTTCCCGGGACTTTGCACACCGGATGATTCCTATCATGGAATTACATATGCAGAAAAATTCGGTCAGGGCGGCGCATTTATTACCAAATGTACTGCACAGCTGATGCGTGACCTGGGAAGTATTCAGTCCCCTCAGCATGCTTTTTATCTGAATCTCGGCCTGGAATCCCTGCATGTCCGTATGCCGCGTCATGTAGAAAATGGACAGGCTGTGGCAGAGTTTTTGGCAAACCATCCGAAGGTAGTCAATGTTACATACAGCGGACTTCCGGGGGATAAATATTATGAATTGGCACAGAAATACATGCCGAAGGGCGGCTGTGGAGTTGTTTCCTTCGAATTAGAAGGCGGGCGTGTGGCAGCGGAGATCTTTATGAAACATCTGAAACTGGCGGCCATTGAGACCCATGTGGCGGATGCAAGAACCTGCTGCTTAAATCCGGCTACATCCACACATCGCCAGATGACAGATGAGCAGCTGGAGGCAGCCGGAATTCCGGCGGGACTGGTGCGTATGTCCTGTGGCCTCGAAGACAAAGAAGACCTGATCGCAGATCTGGCACAGGCTTTGGAAGCTATTTAAATATTGGATAAATTTAATACTATGTAGGACGAAATCAAAGAATCCTTCTGCAACCGCTAACCGTTCGCTTCCCCCGTTTTGCTTCGGTTTTATCGCGCTCACTTCCAACTCCGATGAAAGCTGGTCGTTTCCCACTCGCGCAAAACTCGCAAAACTCAGTCGCTTACTGAATCGCTTGTCGCAGAAGGATTCTTTGATTTCCTCATTTCAGTTATGGAATTAATAGTTCTATGCAATTCCTTGATAACGTAAAAAAGAACTGCTAGGCGTTTATTACCGACGGTGAGGAGTTTAAAACTGTTAATGACACTGTGTGAAGTGGATAGCAGTTCTATAACTTAAATAGCAAAATTGAAGAAATTTATCTCGATCAGCGATTAAGCGAACGACTGAGTTTCACAAGGTTTTGCGCGAATGGGAGACGACCAGCTTTTATAGGAGCCGAGAATGAGCGCGATGAAACCGCCGTGAAACGAAGGTAGTGAACGTCTAGCGAGCGAGATAAATTTCTCCAATTTTGTTTTAAATATTAAATTATTGCCATCATGAAAAAAGACCTAGAGACGACTTATGATATCGCGTTTGTAGTTTAAAAACGTCTCGGTCAGATAAAAATCATCCGGCCGCGGTTTCTTCTCACTGATCACGATCTCATCTTTGATCTCACCCGGTGTACCGTTTAAAATATAAATACGGTCGGATAAGAGGATTGCCTCATCGATATCATGTGTGATAAACAGCGTGGACAGGTCAATGTGTGTCATGATATTCAGATACCACTTATGGATATTGGATTTTGTGATCGTGTCCAGTGCGGAAAACGGTTCATCCAGCAGTGCGACCCCGTTGGAGGAAAGATACGTCCTCAGCAGTGCAGCACGCTGGCGCATACCGCCGGAGAGCTGGCTCGGATACTGATACTGCGTCCCTTCCAGTCCAAATTCCGCAAACAGAGGATTTGCCTTTTCCCGGGCTTCTGCTTTTTTCATGCCCTTTAATACAAGAGGGAGTGAGACGTTATCAATGATCTTTTTGTGTGGAAGCAGCAGATCCTTCTGAAGCATGTAGCTGATCTGTCCCGGTGTGGAAGTGATCTCTTTGTCATTCAGGTAGACATGTCCCTCTTCCGGTGTGGTCAGTCCGGAAAGAATGTGGAACAATGTCGTCTTTCCGGAACCGCTGACACCCAGAAGGCAGACCAGCTCGCCTTTATTCAGTTCGATATTGATATCTTGGATGATCGTCCGCTGTCCATATATTTTTGTAATATGTTCTGCTTTTAATAATGCCATTATAACTAACTTCCTGTGTAAATATTAATTACCGCCTAAGTAGTCGTTTGAGAATCCTTGTCCGGTCAGATCATTTGTGGTAAGTCCGTTGTCTGCCAGCCATTTGTAGAATGCATTCCAACGATCTTCGTCGATGAAGCCCCATTCCTGGGCATCGGCGATATACTGATCGGAAATGTACTGCTGGGAAGCCTGAACCAGTTCTTCGGATCCGCTTAGGGAACCTGTATTGTCGCCTGCGATCAGTATATTTGCGGCGTCGACCGGGTTCTGGACTGCATATTCATAACCTTTCTGCGTTGCTTCGAGGAATTTCTTTGCTATATCAGGATTCTCCTGTAAAAATTCATTGTTTGCAATGATAACCGGTGTGTAGTAATCAAATACAGGATTTACATCTTTAAAGAAAAAGAAATCACAGTCTGTTTTTTCTACATTTGCGTTGATTCCGCCCCATCCGTAGAATACCCAGATGGCATCTGTCTGATGTGCAGCCAGTGCAGCAGGTTCATCAGTAATATCGTTTGGGATCAGGTTTACTTTATCAAAATCTCCGCCGTCTTCGTTGATGACTGTTTTTAAAGTAGCAAGCTCAATCGGTGATTCCCATGTGGAATAAGTTTTGCCTGTCATTCCCCTCGGAGTGTCAATGCCGTCACCCTGACGGGAGAGGATACCGGAAGTGTTGTGCTGGAGAACAGCAGCAACGGCGGTGATACCAAGCGGATTCTCAGAATCCAGGGATGCAGCCATCGTATCCTGTGCTTCGATGGCGAACTGAGCCTGACCGGAAGAGCACATTAATGCGGCACCGTCCTCTGGCGGCTGTACGATCTGAACATCCAGACCGGCCTGCTCATAGTAACCCATCTGCTGGGCAACATATAAACCGGTGTGGTTCGTGTTTGGTGTCCAGTCCAGACAGAATGTTATTTTTGTCAGCTCTTTCTCTGAGCTGGAAGTGTTCTCTGCGGCAGCAGAAGAACTGCCAGATGTATTTCCGCATGCAGCCGCAGAAAATACCATAGCAGCTGCCAGGGATGCGGCAGCAAGTTTCTTTAAATAATTCTTTTTCATAATTCCTCCATGAACCAGCCATCTGGCTGGAATATAAATAGCAGTGAATTTATCATTTTTCACACACTAATTTTCGTTTGTTTCTGTTCTTATCCAGGGCATGGATAAGGTTCTGATAATGCTGACTGCGAGCATCAGCAGCAGACTGATGATCACGATAAAAATAATAACGGCAAACATTTTATCGAACGCGTATGCCTTTTTAACACGGGTCATATAGACGCCCAGTCCGTTGAATCCTCCGAGCCATTCCGCTACAACTGCGCCAACCACAGCGTAGGAAGCTGAAATCTTCAGACCGGAGAAAAACTGGTTCAAAGCCGACGGAAATTTTAAATGCCGGAAAATCTGAAATCTGTTCGCTCCCATCGCGCGCATCAGATTGACCGCATCCTGATCGACGCTTTTGTATCCGTCCAACAGACCGACTGCGATCGGGAAAAAGGTCGTGATGACAACCAGTGCGATCTTCGGTGCCATGCCAAATCCCATCCAGAGAACCAGAACCGGAGCAATAGCAATGGTCGGAATCGTCTGTGTGATGACCATCAGTGGATAAAAGGCCCGGTTGATGGTCAGAAAACGATCCATGAGTGTTGCACTGACAAAGGCCAGAAGGATACCGATGCAGAGACCGTAAAATGCCTCCTGCAGGGTATATCTGGCATGCATCAGGATCAGCGGCATATCTGAGATCAGAGCTTTTGCCACATTGACCGGTGATGGAAGCATATAAGCCGGAACCAGTCCCGAAATGCAGATCAGATGCCAGACCAGCACGATCAGACATAAAGCGACGATTGCCGGAATCTTACTGGTGATGTTTTGTAACTTTTTTGTCAATGGTCAGTACATCTCCCTCTGGTTTAAAAGAAATTTTTACATAAGTATTCATCGCCGGGCATCCTGCTTTTGCGGCAACCAGCTGGCAGTTTTTTACGATTTCCATCAGTTCATCATAATCACCTTCGATGGATGTCTCGCACGGTCCAACATAATAGTTCAGACCGGTTGATCTGATGTAGTCGATGACTTCGTCTACGATACGAATCACTTCTTCATCATCTGTGACTGTCGGTAATACCTGAATAGCTACACTTGCGTTCATTATTTTTTCCTCCCTGAAAATAAAAATAGTACATAAAGTTACATTTACTGATGCCATAACATGATAGGTAATGAGTTTTGGGGGCTGCCGGGAATGTTTGAAATCACACATGCGGACAATAAAAAACATCCACCGTTTTGGCAGATGCATTCAGAAGTTTCGATAGTTTTCCTACGATATATAACACTTCCTACGATGGCATTGTCCAACAGGTCTAAGGGTCAAAGGTCAAGCCTTACTCTCAGCGAATTGCTCCCCTGGTTCATTTATAAAGCGATGAAACGCTTGTATGACACTTTACTTGTAGAATGTTACCGTAGAAGAGAAAAAATGTCAAGAAACACTGCCAAAAAATATTAAGCAAAAATATTAAGAGAATGTCCGAAAATATTAAGAGAATATTTCTTGTAATATACAAGAAAAAATGCTAAAGTAACTATTATCACTTTGCTGCGATTGTAATATGCAACAAATACTTATTAAGAATTAAGAAAATGAAAAGATGCTATGGATTCATCCATGGCTTATCTGTGTGTTTAAAAACAGATAACTTTAGAAAACCTTTTGATCACAATGCAGAAATGAGATAATAAGCAGCTGATCAGGGGAGAAAAGGAGCGTTGTTTTGATGAATACAAAAATAATTATTGCCACACATAAACTTTATGACATGCCACAGGATGATATTTATCTGCCGGTTCATGTTGGACGGGAAGGAAAAGAAGCCCTTCCCTATCAGCCGGACAATACAGGAGACAATATTTCGGCAAAAAATCCAAGTTACTGTGAGCTGACGGGGCTGTACTGGGCATGGAAAAATCTGGACTGTGACTATCTGGGACTGGCGCATTACCGCCGCCATTTTTCCATGAAGAGCAAATCTTTTCAGAAAAATCATGCACCGATGGAGAGTGTGCTGACCGGCGAGGAACTGGCGCAGCTGATTCCGAAGTACAAGATCATTGTTCCGAAAAAGAGAAATTATTATATAGAGACACTGTATTCCCACTATGCGCATACACATTATGCAGAGCATCTTGATACCACCAGAGAGATCATCAGCGAGAAATATCCGGAGTATCTGGAAAGTTTTGATAAAGTAATGAAACAGACTTACGGCTATATGTTTAACATGTATATTATGGAAAAATCGCTGTCTGACGCATATTGTAGCTGGCTGTTTGACATTCTGTTTGAACTGGAAAAACGTGTAGGAGACAGAGAATATTCTTTCTTCCAGGGACGATTTTACGGAAGAGTCAGTGAGATCATTTTTAATGTATGGCTTATGAACCGGAAAGAGGAGATCAAAGAGATCCCATATATCCATATGGAGAAAATTGACTGGAAGAAAAAAGGAACTGCTTTCCTGAAAGCAAAATTCGGCAATAAGAAGTATGAAGGAAGCTTTTAAGCGCCCGACTTTTATAAGACCGGAATCCCTCAAACTATTGTTGTTATAAAAATGGAAAGGGTGGAATATGGGTAAAAAAAAGGGGTATATCTTAAACTGTATGCTGTTTGTGATAGCGGCATGTTTTTTTACTGCGTATATGGGTTTTAACCGCTGGATGCTGATCGGAGGCGTCGTCAGTGTGTTCCTGCTTATTATCGAACACAGATTCAGACTGTATCCGCATACATCAGTGAGTAAAAAGAACCGTTTTGCCGTGTCGGTATTTGCAATTTTTTTGTCAGCAGCGATTGTTCTTGGCCGGCATCTGCATATTGACGCAACACAAACGTATTATGGATCTGTTACGGCGCACTATGTGCTGGCATATCACTGGTATGATCTGGCAGCGTTTCTGATGGCAGCGTATTTTATATTTAAATGTGTGCTACTTGCTGCACAGGGCAGCAGAAAGTGCGAAAAACTCTCACTGCGGCTCCATCCGGAGAATACGCTGAAAGTACGTTGGGTATTGGCTGGTATGGCGGTCATGTTTGTTTTATGGCTGCCATATCTGTATGTTTACTATCCGGGATTCTATTACGGGGATTCTGTGATCAGCGTACAGCAGGCACTCGGACAGCAGCCGCTTGACAATCATCATCCGGTAATGTTTGCGATGCTGTTGCGGCTGTGTCTGAAAATCGGATCATCATTTGGGGATCTGGCAGGTGGCCTGGCGGTGTTTTCTCTGTTACAGATGGCATTTATGGCAGGTGGCCTTAGTTATTTTGCTAATTGGATGAAAGTGCGGTTCGGACTTGGGAACTGGTTGTTGTTCCTGCTGGTGGCTGTGTTTGGTGCGTCACCGTATGTGGCACAGTATACAGTCAGTATCTGGAAAGATCCGATTTTTTCTGTTTCAGTTGTGCTGGTGACAATTTTTCTTGTTGAGATCATGATGGCAGGGCACCGGGAAAGAAAACGTGTGATCTGCCTTATGACAGCGCTGTTGCTGTCACTGCTTCTGATGGTGTTCAGCCGCAATAATGGATTATATATTGTATATGCAATCCTTGTTTTGACAGTGCTCAGCTTAGTGAAAAAGGATACGCGCAGGAAGGCTTTGCAGGTTCTGGTTACCTGCCTGGTGGTTGTCGGTGTGTCTGGATATGTGACAGGACCGGTTTATGAAAGCTGGGGCGTGGAACAGTCAGATGAAAAAGTAGAAAGCTATGGCGTGTTTTTGTGCCAGATGGCACGTGTCGTGGCAGTTGGAGGGGATCTTTCTGAGGAAGATATGGATTATATGAACCGTTTGCTTCCATTGGATGAATATAAGACTGCATATACGCCTTGCTGTATAGATAATTTGAAATGGAACCAGAATTTTGATAAGACTGTTCTGGAGAAAGATTTCTTTCAGACATATCTGTCTATTCTGAAAAAGAATCCAAGGATATGTTTTGAGGCGTGGGAACTTCAGACGTTTGGTTTCTGGAGCGTAAATCAGTCTGTTGTGAATGGATTTAATACCAATATACAGGGTGGCGTTCCCAGAAACCTTTCCGCAGAATATGGAACATTCGTGGATGGTCTGACGGTAAAGACGGTTGATGGCGACTCACAGATGGTAAAACTGTTTCCGTATGATTCCAGATGCATTCCGGTGGCATATGCGCACTGGCTTCTCATAGGGATATCCCTGGCTGCATTATGCAGATGTGACTGGAAACGACTGGTTGTGCTTGCACCGGCGTTGGGGCTGATGGCAACGCTGATCGTTGCATCGCCGATTTTTTACTGGCCGCGCTATGGCTTTGGACAGCAGTTACTGATACCGCTGTTTATAATTATGATTTTTGTCAGAGAAAATGGAGAAAAGAAAAAATGGATAAAATAGCTGTTTTGATTCCTTGTTATAACGAAAGTAAGACAATTGAGAAAGTTGTTACTGATTTTAAAAATGCGTTGCCGGAAGCAACGATTTATGTATATGACAATAATTCGGGTGATGGAACAGATGAGATCGCCCGGAGAGCAGGAGCTGTTGTTAAATATGAATATCAGCAGGGAAAGGGAAATGTCATTCGACGTATGTTCCGTGAAATTGATGCGGAGTGTTATGTGATGACGGACGGTGATGACACATATCCGGCAGAGAGTGCCAGAGAGATGGTTGAAAAAGTATTGGAAAGACATGCAGATATGGTTGTGGGAGACCGCCTGTCATCCACATATTTTGAAGAAAATAAGCGTCCGTTCCATAATTTTGGGAACTCGATCGTTCGCAGTTCCATTAACAGACTGTTTCATACAGATATCCAGGATATCATGACAGGATACCGCGCATTCAGTTATCAGTTTGTAAAGACATTTCCGGTGTTATCCCAGGGATTTGAGATTGAGACGGAAATGAGTATTCATGCGGCCGATAAAAAAATGTTTGTCGAAAATGTAGTCATTGATTATCGTGACAGACCGGAAGGCAGTGAATCGAAACTGAACACTTACAGTGATGGATTTAAAGTCCTTCGCACAATAGCGCGGCTTTTCCGGACATATAAACCTATGGCATTTTTTGGATTTCTTGCACTGCTCTTTCTGGTGCTTGGTATCGGATTTATGGTTCCGGTGTGGACGGAGTATCGCAATACCGGACTGGTAGAACGCTTTCCGACCCTTATCGTATGTGGTTTTTCCATTCTGGCTGCACTGATATCTTTTTTTGCCGGTATGCAGCTGCAGACTATCACGAGAAAAAATCTGCAGGATTTTGAGATGGAATTACAACATGTGCATTATGAACAGGAACATTTGGATAAATAGATGGAGAGATAATGGAAAATAAAAGGATTGAATGGATCGACTTGTTGAAGTGTTTTGCTATCTGCTGTGTGATACTGGTTCATTCAGCAGAAAATGTATATGTATTTGATCTGGATTATATGAACAGTATTCCGCTGCATACACAGATATGGGCATTTCTGCTGTTCACAGTCGGCCGCCTTGGCGTCCCGATCTTTCTGATGTGCAGTGGTTTTCTTCTTCTGGATAGAGAATATGATACACAGAGAACAGTCCGCTTCTGGAAGAAGAATTTACTGGGGTTATTTCTGACAACGGAATTGTGGGTTCTGATCTATATTATTTTCATGTCGCGCTTTTATGAAGAACCGGTGGTTGCCGGAACACTTGTTAAAAATGTACTGTTTCTGAAATATATGGATGTTTCGCATATGTGGTATATGCCTGTGATACTTGGAATCTACCTGTTTATACCTTTTGTGGCTGTGGCATTGCGCCGGTTTTCCTGGAAAATATTCTGTTTTCCATGGAGCATTGCGTTGGCTTATCTGGGGATTGTACCGGTGGTAAATGTATTCCTGGCAATCTCTGATCCGGACAGCAGGCTTGCGGTTCTTCCGGCGCTGGAATTTAGTGGTGGAATATATGGATGTATTCTTATAACGGGATATCTGATCCGAAAGGGTTTTCTGGCAAAAGTAAAAAGATGGCTGCTGGCGGTTCTTACCGTGGTGTCTGTCGGATGCACCATCGTTATCCAGATTTATTCATTTCACCATGGGGAAGTGTATAAAGTCTGGTACGATAATATATTCCTGATCATCGCATCCATCTGTATTTTTACATGGTTTGCGCGGCTGAAACAGGTGAGATTCCGGTCATTGTGGGAGAATCTGTCCAGATGTTCTTTTGGCATTTACCTGCTTCACAATATCGTGATCATGATATTGAAAAAATATATGGTGATCGCATCTGCATCTGTCAGAACAGTGGTGTTTTGGGGGCTGGCTCTCGGATTGAGCTGGTTCGTTGTATGGCTTGTCAGTCATAACAGGATAGCGGCAAAAGTTTTATTTTTTATAAGATAAGGAATGTGGCGGAGAATGAAAAAAAATAGAGTGGAATATCTTGACTTTCTTAAAGGAAACTGTATTTTCCTGGTTGTTTTTTGCCACTATTGTATGCTTCCCGGAGATACTGTTTTAGGAAATATCGTAATGTGTGCGGCCTGGGGTGCTGTTCCCTGTTTTTTTCTCGCTTCGGGCGGACTGATGCACGGATCAGCTGAATGGAACTGGAAAAAATATGCAAAAAAAGTCATACGTATCTACAGTGTCCTGTGTATCTGGAAGGTGATATATTTTGTGATATATTATCTGAACGGAGGCATAAGCTGTTCAAAAGCAGCGCTGGCTGAGTATTTGTTTTTCTTTGGAAGGATAGAAAATATCAATGCGGACGTCATGTGGTTTATGGAGGCGTATCTGCTGGTCATGCTTTTCTGGCCGGTCAGCCGTTTCCTGTTTCAGGGTGCGAAGGCAGGAAGACAGGTCCTTTCCTTTGTCATTGGAATATTGTTTGTCAATGAATATCTGATTCCGGCAATCAATTTTGCACTGTTACACAGTATTGCGAAAATAAGCGGTAGTGTACCGCAGATTTCTTTTCAGTCGGTTGTTCCATTCAATAATTACGGGAATATGCTGTTTTTCTTTCTGGCAGGCGCGTTTTTGTTTGAATATCGGGAGAAAATAACCGTTTATCTGGAAAAAAGGAAGTGGATTCCATGGATATTTACAGCGGCAGGGATTTTCTTACTGATGTTTGTAAAATATATTGAGAATGGAATCTGGACCTGGGGCGGGATCTATATTGAAAATGGATATGGGCGGATCGCAGTTGTGCTGTTGGCGGCCGGATTGTATGCTTCTGCGCTTCTTACCCGTGAAAACAGAGTGACTCATTGGGTTGCGGCGTGGATCGGAACCAATACACAGGGGATTTACTACATGCATTATATAGCATTGGCCATGTTTTCGGCTCATTATGCATATTTGTATGAGTCTGTGATGTCTTTTACCGCAAACGTGATTAAAACGATAGTTACGCTATTGATTTGTGTGATCGTTTCGGTTATGATAAAAAAAATACCGTTATTACGCTATCTGGTGTAATGATTACTGATTGACAATTTTGATTAATCGAGAGAAAATAAAAAAGCAGGAGGAATGAGAATATGAAATTTAGAAAAATTCCGGTCGGAATAGCAGCGTCACTGTTATCAGTAGGGCTTTTGGTGCTTCCGGCAGGAGCAACGGAAGCTGTTTCAAATGCGGACAGTCTGGTCACTGAAAACGGAATAGAACCGTTAGCACAGAAAAGTGAACAGACAGAGCCGGAGGAAAAAAAGGTTGAAGCACTTACGCTTGATAAAACCGAACTGACACTTACTAAGATCGGTGCGCAGACAACATTATCTGTAAACGTGACACCGAAAGATGCCGATGAAGCAAAGCTGACATGGACGAGTTCAGCACCTGAAATCGCTTCGGTCGATCAGAATGGAAAAGTAGTCTCCAAAAAGAACGGAACAGCAGTGATCACAGTGCAGACAGAGGATGGTGCCGTGCAAACAAGCTGCAAGGTAACTGTCAATGTTCTGAATGGTATCTGTCAGAATCCCGAAAATCCGGAGCAGTATGCTTATTACGTAGATGGTGAGATCAATACATCTGTTAATTCTGTGGTACAGGGCAGTGATGGCTGGTGGAAAGTGAAGAACGGTATTGTAGACAGTACATATACCGGTGTAGCCAGCAATTCATATGGAACCTGGCGCATTGAAGACGGAAAAGTTGATTTTGGATACAACGGATTCGCGGAAGATGGAGATGATTACTGGTATCTGACAGATGGAAAAGTTGATACGTCCTATAATGGTATCACAAATGATGCCACAGCCTGGTGGAAAGTGAAAAACGGAAAAGTGGATACATCCTATACTGGCGTGTCAAATAATATAAACGGCTGGTGGCGTGTAGAGAACGGCAAGGTTAATTTTAATTTTAATGGTCTGGCACAGAATGAATATGGCTGGTGGAAGATAGAGAATGGCCGTGTTAATTTCGATTATTATGGTGCTGCTGAAAATGAAAACGGCTGGTGGATCGTAGAAGGCGGTAAGGTTGATTTTAATTACAACGGTATTACAAATTCACCGATCGGCTGGTGCAAATTTAAAGATGGAAGAATTGATACGGGATATACAGGAGTGGCAAATAATCAGTATGGCTGGTGGCGTGTGGAAAACGGCAGAGTCAACTTTGATTACAATGGTCTGGCCCAGAATGAGAACGGCTGGTGGATGATAGAGAATGGTCAGCTGAACTTTAATTACTGGGGAGTTGTCCAGAACGAATATGGCTGGTGGAGAGTAGAGCGCGGAGCAGTAAACTTTAACTACAACGGTGTGGCAAATAATGCCTATGGCTGGTGGAAATGCAACGGTGGAAAGGTTGATTTTGGCTATAATGGTGTAGCAACAAATGAATATGGCGCATGGTATATCAGCAATGGAATGGTAGATTTTTCCAGAAATGGATGGAGCCAGTGGAACGGTATCAGCTGCTACTTCTCATATGGAAGACTGCTTCCGGTGAATGTAAGCAATACAATGTATGCAAAGACAAGGGGCGTTTCAAGTGATACAAACTGGCTGATCCTTACAGATACATCTGGTTGCAGAGTTGGAGTATTTTATGGAACAGACGGAAACTGGACTGCAGTGAAATATCTGTCCTGTACGCCTGGAAAGGCATCGACACCTACTGTGAAAGGTACATTTACGGTACAGGGGCGTGGAAAATCATTTGGATCAGATACTTATACATGCTGGTATTATACACAGTTCTATCATGACTACCTGTTCCATTCCGTAATTTATAACAAAGGAAGCATGACAAGTATTCAGGATGGTCGGCTTGGAACACAGCTGTCTCATGGATGTGTAAGGCTGGATATTAATGAAGCAAAATGGATTTATGATAATATTCCAACTGGTACAAAAGTAGTTGTTTATTAGGAAAAATGATGGGGGAAACGTTGGTTCGCAAAAAAAGAGCCAGCGTTTTTCCTTGCGTAAGAGGGATTTTATGATAAAAAGCAGAATGATAGCAGGACTTGGTATGGCATGTATCATGCTTGTTGCAGGAACGAACGTTGCACAGGCAGCAGAAGTGACCGGTCAGAATTTTATGACAGAAAAAGTAGGCAGTGGAGAGTTAAAACTCAGATATGATGACCATTATTCAGTTGAAGATCTGGGAACAGATTATCAGATTGCAGGGATCGACGATCAGGAAGTGACATCTTATCAGGTCAGAAACGGCCAGAAAAAATCAGAAATGGATGAGAATGTGATCACACAGATATCTGATACTGAATTTGTGGCGACAGGAACCGGAACAGCAGTTCTTGCCATTGAAGATAAAAATAATACAGAAAATGTAAGATATATAAATGTTACAGTCAGTGCGGCTCCGCTTACGATGATGTATCTTCTCGGTCAGAGTAACATGGAAGGCATGGATGCGAATGCAGATCTGACAAGAGAACTTGCAATGAGTGTATCATGTGAGGAGGGAACCGTTTACGCTTCTTATCTGCCGACAGATGTTGTCTGGGCAAACATGATCACGGGAATTTATTTTTCCGGGACAGGTGAGGCTTCAAATGCGTCTGATTTTATTGCAGGATCCCTGCAGGGGAAAAACGGAATTTCCGGTAAGACACTTGAATATCCGCTGAATACGCTGACAGAGGCCGGAAAAGGTAAGACGGGTCCGGACAGTGCGATCGCATATGAGTGGAATCAGCTGACAGGCGATAAAGTCTGGGTAGTCAATACATCATGGAGCGGTTCTGACATCCAAAGCTGGACTCCGGGTACTTTCAACTACAAGCGGACAGCAGCAGCAATGAAACTGGCTGAAAAGACACGTCAGGCAGAGATTGATGCCGGACATTATACAGCATCAAAAAAACTGATCTTCTGGCAGCAGGGAGAGTTTGAAACATCCAATACAGCAGTGCAATATGAGGCTGATTTCATGGCAATGCATGACGGATTCAATCAGCTCGTAAATCCGGATGCATGGGGAATCATTACAGTCAGGGCGTTGGATGGCTCCGGCGATGAAGCAAGTGGATTATTTATGACCGGGCCGCGTGCATCCCAGTATGGAATCGGCGGAAGCATGGATTATTCGGATACGTATGTGGTGAGTAATGTGAATGAACAGTGGACAGATGATGCTTCCCTTCAGAAATATTTCACAAAAAATTATCCGGCCGGTATTCTTACTTATCCGATGCATGATGAGACATATAAAAATGCTATTCCAACTGTTGTGTCTGATATTCATGGAGAACAGCATTATACACAGATCGGGCATAATGAGAACGGAATTACGGCGGCAGATGGAATGTATAAGGTATTATACAAAAGCGGAATCAAAGAGGTCATTTCTGTTGCTGCCAGAAATCAGGAAAACAGTGATGTAACTGCAGTTTCACTGCGTGAGGGAGATACATTTACACTTGTCATAGAAGCAAATCCGTCTTATCGTGTAAAAAATCTGACATATTCATTGAGCGGTGATTCAGTGACACTGGATAAGCTTCATGGTACCGTCTCGGCTGTGAACGCAGGAACAGGAAAACTGCGGATAAAAGACTGGAAAGGGCAGGAACTGAAAAGTATCACATTTACCGTGAAGGACAGCTGTGATTACAGGGAAGAAGCCGGAAGTACTTATACCGGGATCTATGATGATAAGGGAACACTCCGTTATCTGAAGAACGGCTGGATGCAGGAAAATTATACAGGACTTGTAAATGATACTAAGGGCTGGTGGTACGTGAGAGATGGACTGGTAGATACTTCCTATACTGGTTTCGCAGATAATGCAAATGGCTGGTGGTATGTAGAGAATGGCAGGATAACATTCGGCCGAAACGATATTATTGAAGGAACGGTGAATGGAATTTATGGCTGGTGGCATATCCAGGGCAGCCAGGTCATGTTTGACTGTACAGTGACAAATAATGCGAATGGCTGGTGGTATGTAGAAAATGGCAGAGTGAATTTCAATTACAACGGAATCGCAAATAACCAGAATGGCTGGTGGCGCATTGAAAATGGACAGGTTAATTTTGATTACAATGGACTTGCAAATAATCAAAATGGCTGGTGGAAGATAGTAAATGGACAAGTGGATTTCAGTTACACCGGAATTACACCAAATGAAAACGGCTGGTGGCGCATCGAAGGAGGAAAAGTCAACTTTTCCTACAATGGAATCACAAACAACGAAAATGGCTGGTGGAAATTTAATGGTGGAAAAGTTGATTTCGGATTTAACGGAATTGCTTCAAATGAATACGGTTCCTGGTATCTTGAAGGCGGCAAAGTCAACTTTGGTTACAACGGTCTGGTCTGGTACAAAGATGCATGGCGCGCGATTTATCAGGGAAGAGTCATTGTGTGACAGAAAATTAAAAAAAACATTAAGAAATATTGCAAAACAAATTAAAAAAAGCTATACTTTATCTGTTGCGGCAGGTCAGAATCTGGTACTGGCAGATAAAAATTACTGGAAAGAGGATCGGTGACGATTCCGTTTCGAAGATCTGTTTTGTGCTGGATGCCTGAAAAAATGAACAGAAAAGAATAAGGGTTACGTGATGATGAAACAATGGAAAAAAATTCTTTCAGCTGCATGCGTTGCAGGAACCGCGTTGTCAGGATTATCCGTTCCGGCATATGCGAATGTGACATATCTTAATGGAATCTGCAGAGAACCGGTGAGCGGTAACTGGTATATGTACAGGGATGGTACGATAGACACTGGTTGTAATTCAATCAGAATGAATGAGTATGGCTGGTGGAAGATTGAAAACGGCAAAGTGAACTTTGATTATACCGGTATCAGCAACAACGAGAATGGCTGGTGGAGAGTCGAAAATGGAAAAGTCAATTTTGATTACAATGGCATAGCCAGAAATGAGTACGGCTGGTGGAAGATTGAAAATGGTAAGGTGAATTTTGAATATACCGGAGTCAGCAACAATGAATATGGCTGGTGGCGTGTCGAAAATGGAAAAGTCAATTTTGGTTATAATGGAATTACAAACAACGAAAATGGCTGGTGGAAGATTGAAAACGGTCAGGTGAACTTTGATTATACCGGTGTAGCAGAAAATGAATATGGTACCTGGAGAATCGAAAATGGCAAAGTAAATTTTGAGTTTAACGGTATCGCTGAAAGTGAGGATACACTGTGGTATCTTGAAAATGGCAAGGTGAATTTTACATACACGGGTGAAGTGTCATATGAGAATAAGATCTATGATGTCAAAGACGGAAAAGCCACATTAAGAAAATCCTCCCAGGAGCAGATTGCTTATATGTGGCCATTGCCGGACTACAGTCATATCAGTTCTTCATTTGGTTATCGTGAGTGTCCATTCCATGGACAGGAATTACATGGTGGTATAGATATCCCTGCCGCGGCGGGTACTTCAATTCTTGCCTGTGCGGACGGAACTGTCGTGAAAGCGGAGTATAGTTCAAGTTTTGGAAACAATATTGTGATCGATCACGGAAATGGTATACAGACGAGATACTGTCACTGTTCTGCCCTGAACGTACAGACAGGACAGAAAGTAAAGCAGGGTGACGTCATTGGATATGTCGGAGCGACCGGAGATGCGACAGGTAATCATCTGGATCTGCGATTCAGTGTGAATGGAGAATATGTGGATCCGCTGACAATGGTTCAGCCATAAGAGAAAGAAAGTGATGCCGGGGGCAGGATAGCGGAGGCGTGCAAAAGAATAATGCGTAAATTGCATGGGGCACAACTCGCAGAGATAGTGCCAACGGCATTTCTGAGTTTATACGAAAGGAATTGAACAGATGAAGAAAATAGCGGTTATGTGTCTGATCGCTTCCCTGACATTTGCTTCGGGAAGCATGACCGTTCTGGCATCTTCTGCCAGCAGCCAGAATAATGAGATTTCAGCAGAACTGAATGAAACAGCAGCAGATACTGCGGGAGAAGATATTACCTATCCTTCCGACTGGGATCCTGATGATCCGCAGAATGCGAGAGCCTATAAACAAATTTATAGTGACAGTGATTCGGATGATCTCTGGGTGTTAGCCAGAAGTGCCGGAGAATCAATGAGAAACGCTTCCGTTCAAACCAGCTGGACAGTATATAATGAAGATGGCTCCACGAGAACAAAAACATTTGTCCATTCGGATTTTAATACAAGTGGGAAAAATGTGATTCCTGTCATAGATGTATCTTATCATAATGGCAACATAGACTGGAATCAGGTGAAAGCATCCGGAGTTCAGTGCGTGATGATACGTGCAGGTTACCGGGGATATGCCAGCGGGACGATCGCAAGCAATGGAGATAGCAAGTTCCAGACTTATATCAGAGATGCTCAGGCTGTGGGACTTAAAGTAGGTATCTATTTCTTTTCCCAGGCAATCACTACACAGGAAGCCGTGGAAGAAGCGGAATGGACATTAAATAAAATCAGCGGATATAAGATCGACCTGCCGGTGGCGATAGATTATGAGTATTCAGGTGCAGAAGGAGAACGGCTGAACAGCGCGAATCTGTCCAGGGCAGAAAAGACGGCATGTATCAGAGCATTCTGTGACAAAGTGAAGGCTGCGGGTTATCAGTCAATGGTCTATGCAAGTTCAAGCTGGCTGAAAGATGATATAGAGACGGAATATCTCAGAAGCAATGGTATCGCCCAGATCTGGCTGGCACGATATAATACACACTCTTATGCCGATGGGGAGTTCGGAAAGTATGGTGGACAGATTGATTTCTGGCAATGCAGCAGTGAGGCATATGTAAGGGGTATCAGTACAAAAGTTGATCTTGATTACTGGTATCAGCCGGTTACTTCAGCAATGCAGGGAGCAGTTGAAAAGAATGAGGAAACAGGACAGTATGAATACCGTATTGACGGAGTGCTCCAGAAAGATTATACAGGAGTAGCACCTGCAAAGGATGCCTGGTACCGGGTAGAGAATGGGATTGTTAATTTCAGCTATACCGGAATTTCAAATAATCAGAATGGCTGGTGGTATGTCAAAGACGGAAAAGTCCAGTTTGATTATACAGGTATCGTGGAGAATGAGAACGGACGCTGGCGCGTGGAAGATGGTCAGGTGAATTTTTCTTATAATGGAATTACGAATGATCAGAATGGCTGGTGGAAATTCTCAGGTGGTAAAGTTGATACCTCTTACACCGGAGTCAGCAACAATGAGCTTGGCTGGTGGCGTATTGAGAATGGCAAGGTAAATTTTGAATATACGGGAATCAGCAATAATGCAAACGGCTGGTGGTATCTGAAAGATGGAAAGGTACAGTTTGATTATACGGGCATCAAGGAGAATGAGAACGGAAGGTGGCGTATTCTGGCTGGTCAGGTAGATTTTAACTATAACAGCATTACAAATGACCAGAATGGCTGGTGGAAATTCTCGGGTGGCAAGGTTGATACCTCTTATACAGGAGTCAGCAACAATGAGCTTGGCTGGTGGCGTATCGAGAATGGCAAAGTAAATTTTGAGTATACGGGAATCAGCAACAATGCAAACGGCTGGTGGTACCTGAAAGATGGAAAGGTCCAGTTTGATTTTACCGGATGGATAAAGGCATCCGGCGGAAATTATTATGTGGAGAAAGGCCGCGTGAAATAAATAAAAAAGTGCAGAAAGGCGTCAGGTTTAAATCTGGCGTCTTTTTATTGATAGGAGCGTGCTCAGCATAGACATAAAATTTTTGTAGCCTGAAGACTGGTGTATTACAGAAATTAAGAAAATCTTAAAAAAAACTTGAAAAAATCTTAAAAGAACTTGTTATTTCTTCAAGAATCTAATACAATGGGTTTATTAAACTTTTGTAAAAAAAGTGCAAAATCTACGAAAGATATAGGAAAAATGAAGAAACAAACGATAGATAAAAATACTGAGCGAAAAGCAGATAAAAAAGTTAAGAGAATGATAATGACCGTATTGGCGTTTTCGGGGATCGCTGCCGCACTTCTGTTGTCTTTTACCCTTCGCTGGATATTTGTGACATGGCCGAATCTGAGTATGGATGAACTGGTATTTACCATTAATTCCCCGCTGGAAGGAACAGGAACAGGAATGATCGTGGATTACTGTATACTATGTATTGTACCGACAGCAATTATCTTTGTATGCCTGATCATTGTGAGGATTCTTGTTTGTAAATTTTATAAAAAGACACAGAAAATAGAAGGGATCACACTTCTGGTTTCGTCTATTGTCTTTGCAATATTTTGCGGCATTGCATGGAAACGGCTGGATCTGGGTACTTATCTGGCATCAAGCGTGCAATATTCGGAATTCATTGATGAAAATTACGTAGATCCGTCAACGGTGAATCTGACATTTCCGGAAAAGAAGAGGAATCTGATTTATATTTATCTGGAATCCATGGAAATGACATATTCTGACAAGGAAGACGGCGGTGCTTATGATGAAAATTATATTCCAAATCTGACAAAGCTGTCTCTGGAAAATGAAGATTTTTCCGGAAGTAATGCAAAATTGAACGGTGGATATTCTATGCCAGGTACGACATGGACGATCGGGGCTATGTTTGCACAGACGTCAGGGCTTCCTTTAAATACAGCATTAGGCGCGAATGCCATGAGTACACAGAATACATTTTTTCCGGGGATTACGACATTAGGGGATATTCTGGAGGCGGAAGATTATAGGCAGATTTTTATGATCGGTTCTAATGCGGCTTTTGGAGGCCGGGACATATATTTTAAAGAACATGGTGATTATGAGATAGAGGATTACTGGTACGCAGCATCGGAAGGGCTGATTCCGGAAGATTATTATGTCTGGTGGGGATATGAAGATCAGAAATTGTTTGAATATGCGAAGGACAAACTGCAGGAGCTGGCGCAGGACGATGAACCCTTTAATCTGACATTGCTGACGGTGGATACTCATTTTGAGGATGGTTATGTATGTGACCTGTGTGATAATGAATATGGGGACGACCAATATGCGAATGTTATCAGCTGTTCTGACCGCCAGGTGGCAGAATTTGTGGAATGGATTCAGCAGCAGGATTTTTACGAAAATACAACGATTGTGATCAGTGGAGATCACCCGACGATGGACAGTGATTTCTGTGAAAATATAGATGAATCATACAATCGTCGTGTATATACAGCCTACATCAATGCTGCGGCAGAGGCAAACGGATCAGAGCATACATATTCTACATTTGACGCTTTCCCGACGACACTGGCTGCACTGGGGGTTCAGATTGATGGAGAACGACTGGGACTTGGGGCAAATCTATTTTCGGATGTTCCGACTCTTCTGGAGACTTATGGTTATGATTTTGTTTCTGCACAATTAAAAAAACGGTCCAAACTGGTGGATGATCTGGCGGGTATTGACGATGATTTTACCGGATTATATATGGATGGCGATATATGGTGCCAGTTTACAAACGGAGAAAGAGATTATAAATATATCGGATTATCGAACAATGATCTTGGCTGGTGGTATGTGAAAGATGGAGAGGTGGATTTTTCTTTTAATGGTATCGCAGAAAATGAAGATGGCTGGTGGTATCTGGAAGACGGAAAGGTACAGTTTGAGTATACCGGCTGGATTACAGATTCCGGAAAGAAATATTATGTGGAAAATGGCAAGGTTCAGAAAGACGACTGACCGGAGGCATCCGGAAAAATTCGGGTGAGGGATGACTGTTCCCACCTGAAAAAATTGAGGATGTGAGGTCTGAACCCAGAGTTTGACCGAAAATTGGCGGAATCTGACAAAAAATGAGTGAATAAAAGAAAAATTAAGAATCTTTTCCTTTACGGATGCCTGAAAAAATGTTACAATTTTGTTAAATACAGGGGAAAACAGATATCGTTTTTTCGGGAAGGAAAGAAGAATATGAATACTACATTAGTGATTATGGCTGCAGGCATTGGTTCCAGATTTGGTGGCGGAGTCAAACAGCTTACTCCGGTAGGCCCAAATGGCGAAATTATTATAGATTATTCCATTCATGATGCGCTGGAGGCAGGTTTCAATAAAATCGTTTTTATCATCCGCAAAGATATTGAAGCTGATTTCAGAGAAGTGATCGGTGACCGCATTGAGAAAATCTGTGATGTAGAGTATGTATTCCAGTCACTGGATGATCTGCCGGAAGGCTTTGAGAAGCCTGCCGACCGTACAAAACCGTGGGGAACCGGACAGGCTGTGAGATGCTGTAAAGGTGTTGTAAACGAGCCGTTTGCTGTCATCAATGCAGATGACTACTATGGAAAAGAAGCATTTGTGAAAGTACATGATTATCTGGTAAAATGCGGCGATACACAGTATCAGTATTGCATGGCGGGATTTATCCTTGACAATACACTCAGCGATAACGGAACGGTTACCAGAGGTGTGTGCAAGGTAGATGAACAGGAAATGCTGGAGAAGATCGTTGAGACAAGTGGAATTGCCCGTGGAGCAGACGGCATTGTCCGTGACGAGAATGGCAATGAGATTCCGGAAGGAACACATGTATCCATGAATATGTGGGGCGTTACACCAGAATTTTTGGAAGTGCTGGATAAGGGATTCGCAGAATTTCTGGCAAAGGTAGAGCCGGGGAATATTAAAGCAGAGTATCTGCTTCCGACCATTATCGGCGATATGCTTGCAAAAGGCGAAGTTTCAGTAAAAGTACTTGAGACACAGGATAAATGGTTTGGCGTAACCTATCAGGAAGACCGTCAGACAGTTGTAGACGCATTTGCAGATCTGATCGCAAACGGCGTATACAAGACACCGTTGTTTTAAGCGGTTCAGGCAGGTATGGCAGGCGGATTATGAAAATTTGATTGTATTTTATCTATGGATGCAAAATAAAATGCTTAAGGAAACCAAAACACTTCATGCTGTAAAAATTACAGTATGGGGTGTTTTTTTGTGTTTGATAGGAAATTACGATGAATTTATACAGGAAAGATTGAAAGCTCTGATATTTATAAAAGAATGAAAAAGAATACGGCATGGAAGTATAAAGATCCTTTCTTTGCCAGATACTGTAGTTAAAATGAAATGAAGGGTAGTAAGGAGATATAAGATTATGACAATACAAACAGGACGACAGAGTATTACTTTTGAAAATCCACCTTGGATCATCAGCAGTGGATGTGTGGCGGGGACAAAGGAAGCAGCAGGTTCCATTGGCCATGAAATCGATCTGGTAGGGGAGGACGATAATTTCGGCTGTGACATCTGGGAAGAAGCGGAGAGTACGTTGCAAAAAGAGGCATTGACGGTAGCACTTGGAAAAGCCGGGTTAAAGGCAGAAGATTTGAGATATCTGTTTGCGGGAGATCTGCTGGGACAGTCTATGGCTACGTCCTTTGGTCTGCAGCAGTTTAATCTTCCGCTGTTTGGGTTGTACGGAGCCTGCTCGACGACGGGAGAAGCGCTGGCTCTGGCAGCAATGACAGTGGCTGCAGGCTATGCAGACCTCGCAGGAGCAGTGACGTCCAGCCATTTTGCCAGTGCGGAAAAGCAGTTTCGTTTTCCACTGGAATATGCCAATCAAAGACCCTTATGTACTACCTGGACGGTTACCGGATCCGGAGCCTTTGTACTTGGCAGAGACAGAAATACGGCAGAAAACAAAATGCTACCTGGAAGCGGGCAGGAAAAATGGAATGAAGTACAGGGAAAGGGAAAATGCGTAGATTCGGAAGCATTGCGACAGAGCGGAACGGTTGGGAGCAATAGGAAGGAGGATGATGTCTGCATTACCGGCATCACGCCGGGCAAAATCGTCGATTATGGTGTCCGCGATGCCATGAACATGGGAGCGGCTATGGCACCTGCGGCCGCAGCCTGCATAGCGGCGCATCTGGAGGATTTCTCCAGATGCCCGTCCTATTATGACAGGATCATCACCGGTGACCTGGGAGCAGTAGGGCGTGAAATCCTCATTGATCTGCTACGGCAGAAAAATATTGAAATCGGAAGCTTTCATACCGACTGCGGACTGGAAATTTTTGATAATGAGCGCCAGGGCACCGGAAGCGGAGGAAGTGGCTGCGGCTGTGCGGCAGTGACGTTGAGCGCACATTTTTTGCCGATGATGCGGCGCGGAGAACTGAAACGGGTACTGTTTGTGCCGACAGGTGCGCTGTTGTCTAAAATTAGCTTTAATGAGGGTGAGAATGTGCCTGGAATCGCACATGCGGTGGTTTTAGAAGCAGTAGAACAATAATGAAGTAATATGCGACAGAAGAAAGAGCGGTACAATGAAATTTTAAGAAAATATCATATGTGAGAAGTGAAATATTTGATGCACTGTAAGATAAATGAAAAAATTGGATGAAAGGACTGGAATTTATGGATTATATAAATGCATTCTGGGTAGGAGGCCTGATCTGTGCACTGGTGCAGATTCTGCTGGAAAAAACCAAATTGCTTCCGGGGCGTGTCATGGTACTCCTTGTATGTTCCGGAGCGGTGCTTGGGGCAGTGGGAATCTATGAACCATTTTCAAAATTTGCAGGAGCAGGAGCCAATGTACCGTTGCTTGGCTTTGGAAATACATTGTGGAAAGGAATGAAAATAGCCATTGACGAAAGTGGATTTCTGGGGCTTTATACCGGCGGCTTCACAGCCTGCGCAGCCGGCATATCGGCAGCATTGATTTTTGGTTATCTGGCGTCACTGATCTTTAATTCAAAAATGAGAAAGTAATATAGTAACTTGAATGGAAAATCATATTTTATAATGCATAAAATTTGCAAAAAAGTATCATATTAACAGTACAGAACACAGCTTTTTATTTTTGTACATGGCAAGCAAAACAGAAATGACATGCTTAATAAAAAGACTGAATGAAAAATAGTGAAAAAGGAGAGATACCGACATGAAAAAAATGAAACAGATTGCGTTTATTCTTGTGCTGGCACTGAGTTTAACCACTTTTGCCGCATGTGGAAAAAACAATAAGGATATGAACAATGGAGCCAATAACAATTCCGTGACAGAAAACGCAAAAGATGCAGCAGAAGATACCGGCGACGCGATCCGTGACACCGGAGAGGCAATTAAAAACGGCATCACAGGTGATGACACAACAAATACTGACAATGCAGACAACAACGTCAATGTAACAGACAACAATAATGGTCGATAACAATAAGCTGCCTATTGGAAAAATAAATTGCACATATGTAAAATCAGGGAAAAACCTGTAAGCCTGTGAATAAGAGATTGTAAGTTGTTTTTTGTGACAGAGCTATAAATAAAGGTTTGTAAGTCAATTTTCATGAGCTTATAAAATGTGTAAATCAGCCTTTTGGAATGGAGCCAGAACGTAAATGAGGAGAAGAACTCAGATGAGTGATGCAGGACGTCTTAGTCCAAAGCACTCATCTGAGTTCTTCTCCTCTTCATTTAAATAACTAAATAACTAAATAACGAAACTTTAATTACTCATCAATACTGTAGTTCGGAGCCTCTTTTGTAATATGAATATCATGCGGATGACTCTCTTTTAAGGATGCAGCAGAGATTTTTACAAAATGACTGGTAGCAGTCAGATCTCTGATGGTCGGAGCTCCACAGTAACCCATACCTGCACGGATACCACCGACAAGCTGGAAGATAATATCCTCTACGCTGCCTTTGTAAGCAACACGTCCTTCCACACCTTCCGGAACCAGTTTCTTAGCATCCTGCTGGAAGTAACGGTCCTTGCTTCCGTTTTCCATAGCAGCAAGGGATCCCATTCCACGGTATACTTTGTATTTACGTCCCTGATATAATTCGAAAGCACCCGGAGCCTCATCACATCCTGCGAACATGGAACCCATCATACATACACTGCCGCCGGCAGCCAGAGCCTTTGTCATATCTCCGGAGTATTTGATACCACCGTCTGCAATGATCGGGATATTGTATTCTTTTGCAGCTTCGTAGCAGTCCATAACTGCCGTGATCTGCGGCACACCGATACCAGCAACGACACGGGTTGTACAGATAGAACCAGGTCCGATACCTACTTTAACAGCATCAGCGCCTGCTTCGATCAGCGCTTTGGTAGCTGCACCTGTCGCAACATTACCTGCGATAACCTGAAGGTCAGGATACTTCTCTTTGATCTGGCGAACTGCATTCAGGATGTTTAAGGAATGACCATGTGCAGAATCTACAACGATAACATCTACGTGTGCGTTTACCAGGGCATCAATACGATCCATCATGTTTGCCGTGATACCAACAGCAGCACCACAGAGCAGACGACCCTGCTCATCTTTTGCGGAAAGCGGATATTTGATCTGTTTCTCAATATCTTTGATCGTGATCAGACCTTTTAATTTGAAGTCTTTGTCAACGATAGGAAGTTTTTCCTTTCTTGCTTTTGCAAGAATTGCTTTTGCTTCTTCCAGAGTGATACCTTCCTGAGCAGTGATCAGACCTTCGCTGGTCATGCTCTCACTGATTTTCTTTGTGAAATCTGTCTCAAATTTAAGATCACGGTTTGTGATGATGCCGATCAGTGTACCATCTTCTTTGACGATCGGCACACCGGAAATACGGAATTTTGCCATCAGGTCATCAGCATCCTGGAGCGTGTGATCTGCGGAAAGGGAGAATGGATCGGTGATAACTCCGTTTTCAGAACGTTTTACTTTGTCTACTTCATCAGCCTGCGCTTCGATAGACATATTTTTGTGGATGATACCGATACCGCCCTGTCTTGCCATTGCGATTGCCATGCGGTGCTCAGTAACTGTATCCATGCCGGCACTCATCATCGGAATGTTCAGTGTGATTTTGTTGGTTAATTTTGTTGTAAGATCAACCATGTTCGGGGTTACTTCGGAGTATGCAGGAACAAGCAGTACGTCATCGAATGTAATACCCTCGCCAATAATTTTTGCCATTTCTTATCCTCCCTTATCTGTTTTGTGAGCAAAAAAAGAAAAACACTGCTGTTTTTCTGATTTCTAGAAATATGTAAATTAATTTTGAAAATATTATAGTAATTAAAAATTATAATGTCAATGACTTTTAAGGAAAGGTTTCTTTTTTTTGCAGTTTGTGATATTTTAAGTGTATACTTTGCAAAATGTTAGAAGAATCAACCAAAGCACAAATAAGCAGAGTTAATAAATACAATAAGGTAACTTCTCGTGCAGCCTTTTTTATCTCAGTCTAATCTCTGACTGAGATAAAACGCTCCGCAAGGATGTGCAGAGATTCTGAGGAGAAGATGTCAGCATACGCTGACCAGAATCACGCACCAAGTCTCACGTACGCTCGACTTGAAATGAGAAATCGTTACCTGCACCCCCCCCCAAGGCAATGGAAGGAAGACAAGAAAGAAGGAGAGTTGTATGGAATTTCGACCATGTATTGACATTCATAATGGAAAGGTAAAACAGATCATAGGCGGAACGCTGAAGGATCAGGGTGATCAGGCGGCAGAGAATTTTGTGTCGGAGCAGGATGCCCCGTTTTATGCAAAATTATATCAGTCTTATGGTATCCGGGGAGGACATATTATCTTGTTAAACGGAAAGGATTCCCCATATTATGAGGCGACAAAATTGCAGGCGCTGGCAGCCTTGCAGGTTTATCCAGGCGGCTTACAGGTTGGCGGCGGCATTACGGCGGAAAACGCCCATGAGTTTTTGCGGGCGGGAGCCAGTCATGTCATTGTGACTTCCTATGTATTCCGGGACGGAAAGGTGGATTATGGCCGTCTGGAAAAACTGGTGCAGGCTGTTGGAAAGGAACATCTGGTGCTGGATCTGAGCTGTCGGAAAAAAGACGGTTCTTATTATATTGTAACTGACCGCTGGCAGAAATTTACGGATGAGTGTGTGACGGAAGAATTGCTGGAACGTCTGGAAGGTTATGCGGATGAATTTCTGATCCATGCAGTGGATGTGGAAGGAAAGGCCTCCGGCATCGAAGGAGAACTGGCAGAACTGCTTGGAAAATGGAACAAAATCCCGGTGACTTATGCCGGTGGAATTGGAAGTTTTTCAGATCTGGAAGAACTGGCAGAGCGAGGACAGCATCATCTGAATTACACGATCGGAAGTGCGCTGGATCTTTTTGGTGGAAATATGAAATTTGAAGAAGTCCTGAAGTTTTGTAGAAAGAGATGAAAGAGAAAGTAGAGAAGACTTCCTTATGGAATCTGTGATTTCAAGAAAATGAAAACTTGAAATTTAATAAGAAATCGTTATAATAAACATAATAATTCAGTACAAAATAATGGAAGTGTCGTTAGAAGAATCAGAAATATTAACTATGGAGCGTGAAAATGTGAGGAGGAAAGCCATGTATACAAAGAAAGACATTATGCAGATGGTGGATGAGGAAGATGTAGAATTTATCCGTCTGCAATTTACTGATATTTTCGGCAATATGAAAAATGTTGCCATTACAAGCAGCCAGCTGGAAAAGGCATTGGACAACCGTTGCATGTTTGATGGTTCATCCATTGAAGGATTTGTAAGAATCGAGGAGTCTGATATGTATCTGCATCCGGATCTGGATTCTTTTACAATCTTCCCATGGAGACCGCAGCAGGGCAAAGTAGCGCGTATCATCTGTGATATTTACCGGCCGGATGGAACTCCGTTTGAGGGCGATCCGCGTCACATTTTGTGGAATGTGATCAAAGAGGCAGAGGACATGGGTTATGTGTTTGACGTTGGACCGGAATGCGAGTTTTTCCTGTTTAATACGGATGACAACGGATGTGCCACCACACAGACCATGGAAAAAGCAGGCTATTTTGAGATGGGACCAAACGATCACGGAGAAAATGCAAGACGTGACATGGTTCTGACACTGGAAGATATGGGATTTGAGATTGAGGCATCCCACCATGAAGCTTCTCCGGGACAGCATGAGATTGATTTTAAATATGAGCCGGCGATGCATGCGGCAGACAATATCATGACATTCAAACTGGCGGTGAAAACCATTGCAAAGCGGCATGGTATGCACGCAACGTTTATGCCAAAACCAAAGAGCGGAGTCAGCGGTTCCGGTATGCACATCAACATGTCCCTGTGCAAGGATGGCAAAAATATTTTCGCGGATGAAAATGACAAATTTGGCCTGAGCCAGGATGCATATTATTTTATCGGCGGCCTGATGAAGCATGTTTACGGCATGACAGTTATCACAAACCCGCTGGTAAACTCTTATAAACGTCTGGTTTCCGGATTCGAGGCACCGCTTCATATCACCTGGTCCGTGACAAACAGAAGCCCGCTGATCCGTATTCCGTCTGCCATCGGCGGAGGAACCCGTATCGAGCTTCGCAGCCCGGACTGTGCGGCGAATCCGTATCTGACCATTGCACTGTGTCTGGCAGCAGGACTGGACGGTATCAAAAATAAGATCACACCGCCGGAGAATATCCAGAAAAATATTTTCAATATGACGGAGGAAGAGAAGGCAGAGCTGAATATCAAATCCCTGCCGACAAACCTTGGCGATGCAGTGGAGGCCATGGAGCAGGATTCCTTTATCCGTGAGGTCCTGGGTGACCATATCTGCAATGTGTATATTAATTCCAAAAGAGATGAGTGGGAGCGTTACTGCAGAGCAGTGACAGAATGGGAAATTGAAGAGTATCTTGACAAATTTTAAAAGGTGGATGGTTACGTT
Organism: Dysosmobacter segnis; assembly: GCA_963659325.1. Lineage (GTDB taxonomy): Bacteria > Bacillota > Clostridia > Lachnospirales > Lachnospiraceae > Eubacterium_I. The sequence goes on along the minus strand of CAVKTR010000001.1, from coordinate 77,694 downwards.
TTGACAAGGATAATTGTTGCATTCCCAAAACTTGAGAATGGGAAAAATATAAAAAACGTGCTCGTTAGAAACGGCTATCAGGTTGTCTGCGTCTGTACCAACGGTGCGCAGATCATACAGGAAGCGAACGGTCTGCAGGATGGCATTGTTGTCTGTACGTATAAGCTATCAGATATGATCTATCAGGAACTTGTGGACTGTCTGCCGCCGGGATTTGAACTTGTTGTGATCTCGACAAAAGACCAGTGGGTGGAAAATGGAACACCGGGAATCATAGGACTGTCGGTGCCGTTAAAAATCCATGAACTGCTTTCCACAGTGGAAATGGTGGCATATAATCTGGAGCGGAAACGCCGGAAGCGCCGTCAGGCTCCCCGAAAGAGAACAAAGGAAGAACAGGAACTGGTGGATCGCGCAAAGGCCATTCTGATGGAACGAAATCAGATGACGGAGGACGAAGCACATCGTTATCTGCAGAAAACGAGTATGGACAATGGAACCAGTTTTACAGAAACTGCGCAGATGATTCTTGGCATGCTGGATCAGTAGAGCGGTGGCTGATACTGACAGAAGGCTGTACTAAATTGTAAAAGGCAGTATAAGCTGATGAATTTTTCTTAGGATTGCTCTGCATCCATGTATTACTTTTTACTCAGTCTGAGCGTAATTCAGAGTGAGGAAAAAAGTGACATTTTTCCGGAAACTTACATATACTGAAAAAGAATACCTTTTGTACTCCGGGAGTGTGAAGTATGAAGTTTGTGAAAATGCATGGTCTGGGTAATGATTTTATCCTGCTTGACTGTCTGCGTGAGGCGGACAACGAAGATAAGCAAGGTAGCACAGCGGAATGGATCCTGTGCCGGGAACAGGTGCGGCAGATCTGCGACAGGCATTATGGAATCGGAGCGGATGGCGTGGTCTGCATTTTGCCTTCTGCCTGTGCGGATTTCCGGATGAAATTGTACAATGCAGACGGAAGTACGGCGCAGATGTGCGGGAACGGCATCCGGTGTCTGGGAAAATATGTGTACGACCATGACAGGACACAAAAAACAGAACTTCAGATTGAGACGGATGCAGGTGTGCGTCAGTTGAAACTGTATAAAGAAGCGGACAGGATCAGCACAGTCCGGGTGGATATGGGAACACCTGACTTTGTGCCGGAGCATATACCTGTCCGTTTTTCTTATATGGATAAATATGCCAGAAATAACCTTCATCAATCCATCAGGGAACCCCTAGCGGAAAAACTCTATCAATCCTCGGTCTATCGTGAGCAGGAAACGATTCATTCAAATGTCAGTTTATCCAGAGAGGCGAATAAAATGTATATTCATCTGGGGAAAATGCAATATCCGTTTGCCAGCGTATCCACCGGAAATCCGCATGGAATTATCTGGGTAAACACGGAGACAGAATTAAGGGGATTTCCACTGGAACGATATGGCTCTGAAATTGAGCATAACGTTGCATTCCCGGAAGGTACAAACGTGGAAGTGGCATGGATTCAGGCAGCAGACTGCGTTCATGTGCGTGTCTGGGAGCGAGGCTGCGGTGAAACAAAAGCCTGTGGAACCGGAGCCTGCGCTGTGGCAGCTGCAGCTATGAGGATGCGAAAATGCGGTCCTACGGTAAAGATGCAGCTTCCGGGAGGCAAACTGCGGGTGGATTACGGAATCCGAAGCCGCCATCTGTATCTGACCGGACCGGCAGAAGAAATATGTGCCGGTGTTATTGTGATACGGTAATAATTTACAACAGAAAAGTGCCAGGCAGTTGATTTTTCCGCGTTAGTTATGTTATACTAGGAACGATTTTACAGGTAAAACAAGATTTATTTTCTATCGTGCTTCTTTTTGGGGTGGTGGAAAGTTCAACATTGGTTGAATGAAATTTTGTAATACGATATACATTTAGTGAGGAGTTGTAAATATGTTTAAAGTAAACGACAATTACCAGAAACTTCCGGGCAGCTATCTGTTTAGCACAATTGCAAAAAAAGTAAGTGCATTTCAGGCAGCAAATCCGGAGAAAACACTGATCCGTCTTGGTATCGGTGATGTAACACAGCCACTGGCACCGGCTATCATTGATGCGTTACATGGTGCTATTACAGAAATGGGAAATGCTGAGACATTCCGTGGTTATGCTCCGGATCTCGGATATGAGTTCCTGCGCACAGCTATTGCGGATAATGATTATAAAGCAAGAGGATGCGATATCAGCGCAGATGAAATCTTTGTATCCGACGGCGCAAAGAGCGATTCCGGAAACATCCAGGAAATCTTTTCAGTAGATAACCGCATCGCAGTGTGTGACCCGGTTTACCCGGTCTATGTGGATTCTAACGTTATGGCTGGCAGAACCGGTACATACGATCCAAAGACAGAGATGTGGAGCAATGTCATCTACATGCCGTGTACAAAAGAAAACAATTTCGTACCGGAGTTCCCGAAGGAGAATCCGGACATCATTTATCTGTGTCTGCCGAATAACCCGACAGGAACAACGATCACAAAAGACCAGCTGCAGGAGTGGGTTGACTACGCAAACAAGATCGGTGCAGTGATCATCTACGATGGCGCATACGAAGCATATATTTCAGAGGACAATGTAGCACATTCTATTTTTGAGTGTGAAGGTGCAAGAACCTGTGCGATTGAATTAAAGAGCTTTTCTAAGAATGCTGGATTTACCGGTGTCCGTCTGGGATATACAGTTGTTCCGAAAGACCTGAAATGCGGAGATGTTTCCTTACATCAGATGTGGGCAAGACGTCACGGAACGAAATTCAACGGAGCTCCGTACATCGTACAGCGTGCTGGCGAAGCAGTTTACAGCGAAGTTGGTAAAGCACAGTTAAAAGAGCAGGTTGCTTATTACATGAAAAATGCAACAGCCATCAAAGGCGGACTGCAGGCCGCAGGATTCGAAGTATTCGGCGGTGTAAACGCACCGTACATCTGGTTAAAGACACCGGATCAGATGACATCCTGGGAGTTCTTCGATTACCTGCTGGAGAAAGCAAACGTTGTAGGTACACCGGGATCAGGATTTGGTCCGAGTGGAGAAGGCTACTTCAGACTGACAGCATTTGGAACATACGAAAATACACTTGCTGCCCTGGAGAGAATCAAGGCATTATAATTAAATGATATGATAAAAACTGTCGCATAATTGGTGCGGCAGTTTTTTTGATATTTTTCTGCTTTTGATACCTATTTTATTTGCCTTTAAGGATACCAGATTGTGCCGATTATCGTTTTATAAAAACGTAAACGCAGATTATATAACTATACTCATTTCCGAACGCTGAACTAAGGTTTCTTCAGCGTATGAACACGTTCTGGCACAATAATAGAAACAATACTCCAAACAATGAGAATCTACTTTTCGAAAATATGCTATTGTGAATACTGACTTATCAATCTGGTATCCAAAACTTTTTCTACTTTGGTTGTTTCTTGAGTACCAATTTACTGCTATGATAATGCCATGTTAAACAAACAGATTCAGCTGAACTCCATACAGCCATCTCTGAAATATTAACAAACAGGTTCAGGTCGTACATAGGAACGATTCGTTACCTGGTTCTCTTCAGAGTAAACTGGCACATGTTGCAACATATCATGAACTATCATAATAAGGAAAAAGGAGAAGACATTTTATGGCAACAACATATTATTTTTTACCAACACGAAACTTATTTGGAGAAGATTCCGTACAGGAGACTGGTGCGCTGATGCAGAGCCTTGGCGGCAAAAAAACTATGATCGTAACAGATTCTTTCTTAGCTTCCTCGGGAATGGCAGCTGACGTTCAGGAAATTTTAAAGAAATCCAACGTGGAAAGCGTTATCTTTGGAGGAGCTGAGCCAAACCCAAAGGATACAAATGTTGAGAGCGGTCTTGAGGTTTTCCGCGCTGAAGCCTGTGACTCCATCATCTCTTTGGGAGGTGGTTCTTCCCACGACTGTGCGAAAGCAATCGGATTGGTTGCATCTAATGGTGGAAATATCCGTGATTATGAAGGTGTCGATAAATCTACAAACCCAATGTGTCCGATGATTGCTATCAATACTACAGCAGGTACAGCTTCTGAGATTACACGTTTCTGTATCATTACTGATACAAGCCGTCATGTTAAAATGGCCATTGTTGACTGGCGTGTGACTCCGCAGATTGCGATCAATGATCCGAAGTTAATGGTTGGCATGCCACCATCACTGACTGCTGCAACTGGTATGGATGCTCTGACACATGCTATCGAAGCTTATGTTTCTACCGATGCCAATCCGCTGACTGACGCTGCTGCACTTATGGCTATTACCATGATCACACAGTATCTTCCAAAAGCAGTTGCAAACGGTGTTTACATGAAAGCACGCGACAAGATGGCTTATGGCCAGTACCTCGCAGGTATCGCTTTTAACAATGCCTCTCTGGGTTATGTACATGCGATGGCTCATCAGCTTGGTGGCTTTTACAACCTGCCACACGGAGTCTGCAATGCGATCCTGTTACCTCACGTTGAAGAATTCAATCTAATCGGCAATGCAAACCGTTTCCGTGATATTGCAAAAGCTATGGGGGAAAACATTGATGGACTTTCTACCATGGAGGCTGCAAAAAAAGCTATTGCTGCTATCCGACAGATTTCTGAGCAGGTTGGCATCCCTAAAAACCTGCGTGAACTTGGTGTTAAAGAAGAAGACTTCGATATCATGGCTGAAAATGCTATGAAGGATGTCTGCCAGCTTACCAATCCACGTAAAGCAACAAAAGAGCAGGTTATCGGTATTTACAAAGCTGCTTATTAATTCAAATCAAACGCATGCGAAAACTGAAGTTTGTTATCTTATTGTGATAATAACTCCATATGCAGCGGCTTATCTACTTGTAATTCGGTATGATAAATTAGAAGCAAAAAGAGCAAAAAAACATCCGGCAAGCCGTCTGGGACTGCCGGATGCTTTTTTGCTCTTTTTTGTTCACTACCTAACGTTTTGTCAAAATCTATTTTTTGAAAGACGCACGTTTTCTTAAAGTCGGATCCAGAATCTTCTTACGGATTCTCAGGCTCTCCGGAGTTACCTCCAGCAGCTCATCTGTATCAATGAAATCTAACGCCTGCTCCAGGCTGAGGATTCTCGGCGGTGTCAGTGTCAGCGCCTCATCAGCGGAAGAAGAACGTGTATTTGTCAGATGTTTCTTTTTGCAGACATTTAACTCAATGTCTTCTGCACGGGAGCACTGACCGATAACCATTCCGGAATATACTTTTTCGCCAGGTCCGATAAACAGAGAACCACGCTCCTGTGCGGAGAACAGACCGTATGCTACGGATTCACCGGATTCGAAGGCGATCAGGGAACCAAGTTTACGATACTGGATATCTCCACGGTACGGCTCATAACCACAGAAAATCGTATTGATGATACCGTTACCTTTTGTATCTGTCAGGAAGTCTCCACGGTAACCGATGAGACCACGGGAAGGGATTTTGAACTCAAGACGGGTATATCCGCCGCTGATGCTTCCCATGTTCTGCAGCTCACCTTTACGCTGGCTCAGTTTTTCGATAACAACACCGGTAAATTCGTCCGGTACATCAACGTAAGCCATTTCCATCGGCTCTGTCTTTTTACCATTCTCATCGGTATGGTACAGAACCTCTGCTTTACTTACTGCAAATTCGTAACCTTCACGACGCATGTTCTCGATCAGGACGGACAGATGCAGCTCACCACGACCGGATACTTTGAAGCTGTCGGCACTGTCTGTTTCCTCTACACGGAGAGAAACGTCTGTGTTCAGCTCTTTGAAAAGACGGTCTCGGATGTGACGGGAAGTAACGTATTTACCTTCCTGTCCAGCCAACGGGCTGTCGTTTACGATGAAGTTCATGGAGATGGTCGGCTCGGAGATCTTCTGGAACGGGATTGCTACCGGATTTTCCGGATCACAGATCGTATCACCGATATGGATATCAGCGATACCGGAGATCGCTACGATAGAACCGATTTTCGCTTCTTTTACTTCTACTTTATTTAATCCGTCAAACTCATACAGTTTGCTGATGCGGACTTTTTTCTGTTTCTCATGATCGTGTGCGTTCAGCATGATCGCATCCTGGTTGACACGCAGGCATCCGTTGTCGACTTTACCGACACCGATACGACCAACGTACTCGTTGTAATCGATGGTACTGATCAGAACCTGTGTATTTGCATCCGGGTCACCTTCCGGAGCCGGAATATAGTTTAAGATAGTCTCAAACAGTGGCATCATGTCTTTCGGCTCGTCATCAAGACTTAAAGTTGCGTAACCGTTCTTTGCAGATGCGTAAACAAACGGGCAGTCAAGCTGCTCATCGGAAGCATCCAGATCCATGAACAGTTCCAGAACTTCGTCGATTACTTCGTCAGGTCTTGCTTCCGGACGGTCGATCTTGTTGATGCAGACGATAACCGGCAGATTCAGCTCTAATGCTTTCATCAGAACGAATTTTGTCTGTGGCATTGCGCCCTCAAATGCGTCAACTACAAGGATAACGCCGTTTACCATTTTCAGTACACGCTCAACCTCGCCACCGAAATCGGCATGGCCTGGTGTGTCGATAATATTGATTTTTGTATCTTTATAAAATACTGCAGTATTTTTTGACAGAATCGTGATGCCTCTTTCACGCTCGATGTCATTGGAATCCATGACACGTTCCTGCACTTCCTGATTCTGGCGGAAGACGCCGGACTGTTTCAGCAGCTCATCAACCAGTGTTGTTTTACCGTGGTCTACATGAGCGATGATGGCAATATTTCTGATGTCCTCTCTCTTTGTTTTCATTACATGTATCCTTCCTTCTGAATTAAATCAGTTGTTCAATGTTTCCTATTTAAGTAATAGAAAATATATAGTATTCATTAGTGCAACCAATTTATTTTATCACAAAATTCAGATTTGACAAGGGGTAATACAAAAAAGGTTATCGACAAAATAGACGAAATTATTCGCCTCGTACATGGTACATTATGGGAGCCGGCAGAAAAAACGTGAAATTTGGTAACTATTCAGAGCCAAGCAGATTTATAGAAAAAGTGTGAATCATGCTGGCATGAAGGAACACTTTTTGCTGTAAATCTATTTGGCGAGAAGCCACAATGAGATGAAGCATAGCGAAATCGAGATGGCTCTGAATTGTTACAAAAGTGTTCTAAAAAACGAAAAAGCAGAATAGATTGAAAACACAAAGAAGTACATGTGAAGAAGGGAGCTTACAAAAATGACAGATAAATTGTTTGAAAACAACCGGGTAACGATGATGGGAGAAATTGTTTCAGAATTTCAGTTCAGTCATGAGGTGTTTGGGGAAGGATTTTATATGGTAGAACTTGCGGTGAATCGTCTGAGTAATTACTCCGATTATATTCCGCTGATGATCTCGGAACGTCTGATCGACACTGGGCAGGATTATACCGGACAGCTGATCCGCGTCACCGGTCAGTTCCGTTCTTACAACCGCCATGAGGAGAAGAAAAACCGTCTGGTACTGTCAGTGTTTGTCAGAGAACTTGAGTTTTTGGATGAGATAGATGAAAATGAGAAAACAAACCAGATTTTTCTGGATGGATATATCTGTAAAGAGCCGATTTACCGGAAAACACCACTGGGACGGGAGATTGCAGACGTACTGCTTGCCGTAAACCGCTCTTATGGAAAATCAGATTACATACCATGTATCTGCTGGGGCAGAAATGCCCGCTTTGCCTCTGGATTCACCGTGGGAAGCCACATTCAGATCGTTGGCCGGGTACAGAGCAGGGAGTATGTGAAACGTATCAGCGAAGAGGAAGTAGAGCACCGGATCGCCTATGAGGTTTCCGTCAGCAAAGTGGATCTGCTGGAGCAGGATTAGGGCGTTGGTTGCATTTTTCTAACAAATGTGCTATCTTAGATTTCGATTCGATATTATGTGGAAAACAAAAATGAGACACATATGAAGTTGAACTGTAGTTTACACGCTTTTTGTGCGTGTTTGACTTCAAAGGAGGAGACCATGAGTACAGGAAAAATACAGGTGTATTACGGAGAGGGCAAAGGAAAGACTTCCGCAGCTCTGGGATATGCCATCCACGAGGCAAGTAAGGGAGAATCTGTCATTGTTATCCAGTTTTTAAAACGCAAAGATGAGGATGAGATCAGTTTCCTTGGACGCCTTGAACCGGAAATTCGTCTGTTCCGATTTCAGAAATCAGAGAAATACTATCATGAACTGCCCCAAGAAGAGCAGTTAGAAGAACAGATGAACATGAAAAACGGTATCAATTATGCCAGAAAGGTGATACAGACCGGCGAGTGCGATATTCTGATCCTGGATGAAGTGTTGGGACTTCTGGATGAGGAGATTGTACCGGAGGAAGAAATCCTTCATCTGATGGAACTGAAGTCTGATGACATGCATATGATCATGACCGGTCAGGTGATCAGTGACGGAATCCTTGAGCAGGCAGATGATGTGTACGAGATCTGTATCAAAAAAGAAGGATAGATCTGTATCAAAAAGGTATCAAAAAAGAAGGATAGAGGTTGACATTCTTACGTTAAAGTGCTATATTGGGCACAAATAGGACAGCAGAGAGATAGAGGTTGCGTGATTTATGAGTAAACTGCCGTATGTACCGTTTCGCAGAAGAGGGCAGTGGAAAGGAAATCATGCCGAAAGGATATACAGGAGCGGCTGTGTGTTACTTGGGCACAATGTGAAGAACACTGTGACTGTCATCGGAAACGATGGGGCGCTATCACTGGAATAAGGAATCAACTCTTTTTGAATTAAGGAAGATTTTCAGGAACCAGCGAGTGCGCACGCTGGTTCTTATTTTTTATGCACACTCGCACGTGAAGAAATTATTGCTTTGCAATCGTGCTCGGCGCGTGCAAGAAAGATGTGCTATTGTTAACTATGATTGCGAGAGGATGTGTTAGCACATTTTCTTGAATCTGCAAATTGTTTGTTGAGAATTGTAAAAAAAGACAGGGAGGATACAAAAATGCCAATTTTTAAAGGGGCAGGTGTAGCAATCGTCACACCAATGAAAGAGAACTTGGAAGTAGATTATGATCTGCTGGAGAGAAACATTAATTATCAGATCGATAACGGTACAGATGCCATCGTCATCGCAGGTACAACCGGTGAGAGTGCAACATTATCTGAGGAAGAGCACAAAAACGTTGTAAAAGCAGCCGTAGAATTTACAAAACATCGTATCCCGGTAATCGCAGGAACAGGTTCCAACAGTACACAGACAGCTATCGAGCTTTCCCGGGAAGCTGCAAAAGACGGCGTAGATGCAGTGCTTGTTGTAACACCTTACTATAACAAAGCAACACAGAAAGGTCTGATCACACATTACACACGCGTGGCTGAGTCCATTGATGTACCGGTGATCATGTACAACGTTCCGTCCAGAACAGGATGTAACCTGCAGCCGGCAACCATCGCACATCTGGTAAAAAATGTAGACAATATCGTAGGGCTGAAAGATGCAACCGGAGATCTCTCCCAGGCAGCACAGACCATGAACCTGTGTGACGGCAAACTGGAGCTGTATTCCGGAAACGATGATCAGGTAGTTCCGCTGTTATCCATTGGCGGACTTGGCGTTATTTCCGTATTATCCAATATCGCACCGCGCCAGACACATGACATTGTTATGGAGTTCTTAGAGGGTGACTACAAAAAAGCAGCAAAATTACAGTTAGATGCCATTCCGCTGATCAACGCATTATTCAGCGAAGTAAACCCGATCCCGGTAAAAGCAGCAATGAATATGCTTGGATGGGAAGCTGGTCCGCTGAGAGGACCGCTGTGTGAAATCGAAGATGCACACAGAGAAATCCTGCGCCAGGAAATGGTAAAATACGGTTTATTGAAATAAAAACAACAAAAACTATTGCCCCCGCATGATGTGCGGGGGTATTATAGTTAAATAGCAAGTTTAGACAGTAAGTGTGAAATTTACGGAGGAAGTTAGAATATGACAAAAGTAATTATGAATGGATGCAACGGACATATGGGACAGGTCATCAGTGATCTGTGTGAAAAAGATTCGGAGATTGAGATCGTAGCAGGTGTGGATATCAACACAGAGCAGCATTTCGGTTATCCGGTATTTGCAAATATTGCAGACTGTGATGTAGAGGCAGAGGCCATCATTGATTTTTCTCATGTCAGCTGTATTGACGCACTGATGGCATACAGCGTAGAGCACCAGATTCCGGTAGTTGTGTGTACTACAGGACTTTCCGCAGAGCAGGACGCATTATTAAAATCATCCAGCGAAAAAGTAGCAGTATTAAAATCAGCAAACATGTCTCTGGGCGTTAATACTTTAATGGAGCTTCTGCAGACCGCAGCAAAAGTACTTGCTCCGGCAGGATTTGACATGGAGATCGTGGAAAAACATCACAACCAGAAACTGGATGCACCGAGCGGAACAGCCATCGCACTGGCAGATTCCATGAATGAAGCCTTAGACGAGGCATATTCTTACAAATATGATCGTTCCCAGGAGCGTAAAAAACGTGATAAATACGAGATCGGTATTCAGGCTGTCCGCGGCGGAAATATCGTCGGCGAGCATGAGGTGATTTTTGCGGGAACAGATGAAGTCATCACATTCAAACATACTGCATATTCAAAAGCAATCTTTGGTAAGGGAGCCATTGAGGCTGCAAAATATCTGGCAGGAAAACCGGCAGGATTTTACGGAATGGCAGATGTCATCAAGAGCGCATCATAAAGTGAGTATATAAGAAGCATCAACTTGTATAAGAATCAGAGAAACTGAAATCATATGGTTAGAATAATATAAGGGGGATCACCAGGCATGGAAAATGCAGATATCAAGTATTTGAAAGTACTGGCAACACAATATCCAAATATTGCGGCGGCGGCGACTGAAATTGTCAACTTAAAGGCAATTTTGAGTCTGCCAAAGGCAACCGAGCACTTTATCACGGACGTTCATGGGGAGTATGAGCAGTTCCGCCATGTCATGTGTAACGGTTCCGGCGCCGTACAGCGAAAAATTGAAGATGAGTTCGGAAGCTCTCTGGGCATTCCGGAGAAACGAACTCTGGCGACACTGATCTATTATCCGGAATTAAAGATCAAACAGATCGAGGGAAAACTGACGGCACGGGAAAATCTGGAGGACTGGTATCGGGTAACCATTTTCCGCCTGATTCGTGTCTGTAAAAATGCATCTTCCAAGTATACCCGTTCCAAAGTGCGAAAATCATTACCGAAGGATTTTGCATATATTATCGAGGAGCTGATGACCGGCAGACCGGACGTGGCAGATCAGGAAGCATATTATAATGAAATCATCAATTCTGTTATCCATACTGGCAGAGCAGCCCAGCTCATCGCAGATTTCTGTTATCTGATCCGCAGATTTACCGTGGATCATCTGCATGTAGTTGGAGATATTTTTGACAGAGGACCGTATCCGCATCTGATCATGGACGATCTGATGAAACATCATTCCGTGGATATCCAGTGGGGAAACCACGATATTCTCTGGATGGGAGCGGCTGCAGGTTCTGTATCTTGCATGTGCAATATGCTACGTATTTCCGCACGGTATGGCAACCTGTCAATCTTGGAGGATGCCTACGGCATCAATATGATCCCGCTGATGCGTCTGGCTATGGACTGCTATCAGGGGCGTACAAGTAAGACCTTTAATGTCCACGTGCGGGATGACGATGAAGAGTACGACCGTGATTTCGCAGAGCTGGACGCAATGATGCATAAAGCTATCACCATCATTCAGTTCAAAGCAGAAGGACAGCTGATTAAGGAGCACCCGGAATGGGATATGCAGGAGCGTCTGCTGCTGGACAAGATTGACTATGAAAAAGGAACGATCAAATTAAACGGCAAAGAATATGCCCTGAACGATACGTATTTCCCGACCATTGATCCGAAGGATCCTTACAAATTTACCCAGCAGGAAGAAGATGTGGTAGAGCGTCTGAAAAACAGTTTTCTTGGAAGCGAGCGTCTGCAGCGTCATATCCGTTTCCTGTATACAAAGGGAAATCTTTACAAAGTATACAACGGAAATCTGCTGTATCATGGCTGTGTACCGATGAATGATGATGGCAGCTTTATGAAAGTCAATATTTATGGAAAGACTTACAGTGGAAAGGCACTGTATGATATTTTAGAGCATTACGCCAGAAAAGGTTACTATTCCATTGATCCGGTGGAGAAGAAACGCGGCGAGGATATTCTCTGGTTTATCTGGAAAAACAAACACTCACCGGTATTCGGAAAAGAGCGTATGGCAACCTTTGAGCGTTACTTTATCAATGACAAGGAGACCCATGAGGAGCCGAAAAATGCGTACTACCGTCTGTTTGAGAAGGAAGAGATCGTGGATAAGATCCTAAAAGAATTCGGTCTTCCGGTGCAGGGCGCGCATATCATCAACGGTCATATTCCGGTCATTGTAAAAAAAGGTGAATCTCCGGTAAAATGCGGCGGCAAGCTGCTGGTCATTGACGGTGGATTTTCCAAGGCATATCAGCCAAAGACCGGAATTGCAGGTTACACACTGATCTACAACTCCTACGGGCTGGTGCTGGCCGCGCATGAGCCATTTACTTCCATGGAAGATACCGTATTGAATGAGACCTGCATTCATTCTCATATTGTCATGGAGCAGAACGTGGTAAAACGGAAAACAGTAAACGATACTGATACAGGAAAAGTGCTCCGGGAGAATATTGCTGAGCTGGAAGAACTGCTGCAGGCTTATCGAAGCGGTATGCTGGTAGAAAAGTTCTGATCAAAACAAATAGAATAATCAGATACAAAAGAGGAACAGTTGATTTTATAATTATTTAAGAATTGATTGTTCCTCTTTTTATTGACAATAATATTTAACAGTGTTAATATTTACCAACAGTTAATGATTAACACTGTTAAATATTGGGAAAACAAGAGTATTCATCTGTTGTCGCTTACGTTATAAGAGGAAAACAGGGGATATTTTCAGAAGATATGCATACGGAAAGGAGGATGTTTTCGGGAGTTATGAAAGATGTCGAGAACAGGAAAGAAGTGCCTGAGCAAGAAATGGCGGGTTCTGTAGATCGCAGGGGCGAAGCAGAGTCAATAGAGCACGAGGAACACATGCAGTATGGAGAATATATGGAGCATGTGAATCACATGGATCATATGGAGCAAAATGTCTGGGAAGCCCTGCACATGTTTCGGAAGCTGAATATCGGAAGTATTCTGCCGCATCTGAACAAAGGAGAATTTGTGCTGATGAATGGCATTTATCATGTGCAGAAGAAAATTGGTTCTGAACATGGTGTGAAGATGTCGGATCTGGCAGAATATGCCCATGCGCTGCCACCGTCGGTATCAAGGAGCATCAAGGCACTGGAGCAAAAAGGATACGTCAGACGTTTTGTGGATCAGAACGACCGCAGAAATACACTGGTGGAGATCACGGAATCCGGACAGGAGGTCTTGCAGGAATCCAATGCCATTATGGATGAATTTATCCACCGGGTGTTTGAAAAGACAGATAAAGAAGAGATGGCGCGGCTGGTGAATTATATTTATCAGCAGTATGAGCTGGCGAAAGAAGAACTGGAGAAAATCCGGGAGAGCCAGAAAAAGGCAAAAAAAGCGACAGATGATAAAGATTAACGCGAAAGTATCTGAATTTTGGGAAAGCATAAAATAGTAGTAGTTAGAAAGGACATCACGGAAATGAAAAAGATTTTTAAAAACATGCTTCCGTACTGGAAATCGATCATTCTGATCGTGGCGGTGCTTGTGATCCAGGCGTACTGTGACCTTGCGTTGCCGACGTATACCGCAGACATCATTGATGTGGGCATTCAGAATAAAGGAATCGAGCATATCCTTCCGCAGGAAATGACAGCGGAGGAATATGAGAACGCACAGCTTTTCATGACGAAAGAGGAAAAACAGATCTGGGCTTCAAGCTATGAAGCAACGCAGCATAAGACTTATGAGCGTTCTGTAACGGACAAAGATACCCTGGATGAGCTGGATTCCGAATTTGCGATTCCGCTGATCTTGAATTATCAGATGTCTCAGATGGAAGAAGATCAGTTTAAAGAAATGCTGGCCACACAGACCGGTCAGGACGTATCCGTATACGAACAGATGAGTCTGGAGCAGATTGGTCAGATGATGGGCACAGAACTGAGTGTGTCAGAAAAAGAAGTCGAGCAGGACGATGGAAGCACACAGACCGTCAACTGCGTGGATGTACGCCCGATTTTTGCGGCAATGGAAGCCTCCGGACAGATGGACGAAAGTGCTGTTTTGTCTATGCGTGAGTCCATGGAGGATATGGTGGAAACCATGGGTGACTCTATGCTTACTTCCACCGGAGCAGCGTATGCAGCAGCCTGTGACGAGGATGCAGGACTGGATCTGGCACAAATTCAGACCGCATATTTGTGGAAAAAAGGACTGCAGATGGCAGGGCTTGCCGCAGTCATGATGGCCGCAGCAATTTTTGTTTCTTATCTGGCTTCCAAAGTCGGAGCCGGTGTGGGACGTTCCCTGCGTGGCAGATTGTACGAAAAAGTTATGCGTTTTTCCAATGCAGAGATGGAGCATTTCTCTACCGCATCATTGATCACCAGAAGTACGAATGATGTACAGCAGATTCAGATGGTGACCGCGATCTTTTTACGAATGCTTGCCTATGCACCAATCATCGGTATCGGCGGTATCATTAAAGTGGTACAGACGAAAGCCGGCATGGGATGGCTGATCGTGGTGGCAGTTATCGTAATTTTTGCATTTGTCATGATCCTGATGGGCGCGGCAATGCCGAAATTCAAAAAAATGCAGGAGAAGGTCGACGACGTCAACCTTGTTTCCAGAGAGATTCTGACCGGTCTTTCTGTTATCCGTGCCTTCCGTCGTGAGGACAAAGAGGAAGAACGCTTTGACGGTGTGAACCGCGAACTGACCAAGACCATGCTTTTTACCAACCGTGTCATGACATTAATGATGCCTGGTATGATGCTGATCATGTATGCTCTGACGGTTGCAATCGTTTGGTTGGCAGCAAAGAAAATCGACCTTGGTGTGATGCAGGTTGGTTCCATGACCGCATTTATCACTTACGCAATGTTGATCGTTATGGCATTTTTGATGCTGACCGCAATGTCTGTCATGCTTCCGCGTGCCGGTGTGGCAGCAGACCGTATCGATGAAGTGCTGAATATGGATATTTCCATCAAAGAAACAGAGGAACCGAAACATATAGAAAAAACTTCCGGTATTCTGAAATTTAATCATGTTGACTTCACCTATCCAGGTAGTAAAGAACCGGCAATCTGTGACATCGACTTTACGGCGAACCCGGGACAGACCACAGCCATTATCGGAAGTACCGGCTGCGGTAAGTCAACCATCGTAAATCTGATTCCTCGTCTGTACGATGTGACAGAGGGAAGTATTACACTGGACGGTACCGATATCCGGGAGCTTTCCATGAAAGACCTGCGTCAGCAGATTGGTTTTGTACCGCAGAAAGGTGTGCTGTTCTCCGGAACCATCGCATCCAACCTGCGTTTTGGTAATAAGGATGCCAGCGATGCAGAAGTACGTCAGGCGGCTCAGATTGCCCAGGCGGAAGATTTTATTGAAGAAAAATCCGAGAAATACGATGCGCCGATCGCACAGGGTGGAACAAACGTTTCCGGCGGACAGAAACAGCGTCTGGCTATTGCCCGTGCCATTGCAAAACATCCGAAGATCTTTGTGTTTGACGACAGTTTTTCCGCACTGGATCTGAAAACAGATGCGAAACTGAGAAAAGCGCTGTCAGATACCGTTCAGGACAGCACCGTGATCATCGTGGCACAGCGTATCAGCACGATTTTGCATGCAGATCAGATCCTTGTTCTGGATGAAGGACAGATCGTAGGTAAAGGTACCCATGAGGAACTGATGAAAAACTGTACGGTATATCAGGAGATCGCAAAATCCCAGATGTCCGCAAAAGAACTTGGACTGACAGACGGAGAGGAGGCAGAAGATCATGAGTAATGAAAGAACGACACATTCCGCTTCCAGACCAAAACATCCGATGGGACCGGGCGGAGGAATGGCACCGGGAGAAAAGGCAAAAGACCTCAAAGGAGCAATCGGAAAAATGCTCCGCTATATGGGAAAATATAAAATAGCCGTTGTATTTGTTATGATCATTGCGGCCTGCTCCACGGTATTCAGTGTTGTAGGACCGAAAGTGCTTGGTAAGGCAACCACAGCGCTGGCCAGCGGCCTGATGGCAAAAGTAGCCGGAACCGGCGGCATTGATTTTACCTATATCGGAAAAATTCTGCTTTTTGTACTTGGTTTATACCTGCTCAGTTCTGTGTTGAGTTTTCTGCAGGGGTGGATCATGACCGGTATCACACAGAAAATCTGTTACCGGATGCGAAAAGAGATTACGGAAAAAATCAACCGCATGCCGATGAAATATTTCGAGAGTCGTACTTACGGTGAGGTGTTATCCAGAATCACCAACGATGTGGATACCCTCGGCATGGGGTTGAACCAGAGTGTGACCCAGATCATTACATCCACCGCAACGATCATCGGTGTGCTTGTAATGATGCTCAGCATCTCTCCGCTGATGACGCTGATCGCGCTGGTTGTACTTCCGGTTTCCGGAATTTGTGTATCTCTGGTTGTAAAAAAATCACAGAAACACTTTACTACACAGCAGGAATACCTTGGTCATATCAACGGTCAGGTAGAGGAAAGCTACGGCGGTCATCTGGTGATCAAAGCTTATAATAAAGAAGACGAGATGATTTCCCAGTTTAACCAGACCAATGACGTATTGTATACCTCTGCATGGAAATCACAGTTCCTTTCCGGAATCATGATGCCGATCATGCAGTTTATCGGAAACCTTGGTTATGCGGCAGTTGCTCTGAGCGGCGGTATGCTGGCGATCCGTGGAATTATTACCATTGGTGATATTCAGGCGTTTATTCAGTATGTGAAGAGTTTCACACAGCCGATCCAGCAGATCGCACAGGTAACAAACCAGGTGCAGTCCATGGCAGCAGCGGCAGAGCGTGTGTTTGAATTCCTGGAAGAAGAGGAAGAAGACCAGATCGTGGAACATCCAGCCGATGTGACAAAAGTAGTCGGAAATGTAGAATTCGAGCATGTAAGCTTTGGTTACAATCCGGATCAGATGATCATCCATGATTTCAGCGCAAAGGCAAAAGCCGGACAGAAGATTGCTATCGTGGGACCGACAGGTGCAGGCAAGACCACAATGGTAAAACTGCTGATGCGTTTTTATGATGTAAACAGTGGTTCCATTTGCATTGATGGTCACGATATCCGTGATTTTAACCGCCGGGAGCTGAGAGATGCCTTTGGAATGGTATTGCAGGATACCTGGCTCTTTAAGGGAAGCATTATGGAAAATATCCGTTACGGACGTCTGGATGCAACCGATGAGGAAGTTATTGAGGCGGCAAAGGCAGCGCATGCGGATCACTTTATCCGGACACTGCCGGGTGGCTATGATATGGAACTGAATGAGGATGCAAGCAATATTTCTCAGGGACAGAAGCAGCTGCTGACGATTGCGAGAGCGATTCTGGCAGATAACCGTATTCTGATTCTGGATGAAGCAACATCTTCTGTTGATACAAGAACCGAGGAACTGATTCAGAGTGCGATGGATAATCTGATGAAGGGACGGACCAGTTTCGTCATTGCGCATCGGTTGTCTACGATTAAAAATGCGGATATGATTCTTGTGATGAAAGATGGAGATATCATTGAGCAGGGAGATCATGCGGAATTGCTGGCGAAGGGTGGATTCTATGAGGATCTGTACAACAGCCAGTTCGCGGAATAAAAGTAATGGTTAAAATTTAATATTTGAAAGCAAAATCGGAGAAAATTATCTTGCTCGCTAGACGTTCACTACCTTCGTTTCACGGCGGTTTCATCGCGCTCGTTCTCGACTCCTATAAAAGCTGGTCGTCTTCCACTCGCGCAAAACCTTGTGAAACTCAGTCGTTCGCTTAATCGCTCACTGAGATAATTTTCTTCGATTTTGCTATTTCAGTTATTAAACTATTAAACTATTGAATGATATAGCCTGTGTTAGGATTTACATCTTATACTAAGACTGCCAAGGGTATTTTTGAACATATGTATTCACTTTCAGATTGTATGGTGTAAATCTGCATGCACAGCATAGTGCTGATTTTAACAGGATAATAGATGTGCATGTGGCATGTGAGCCACTGTGTAAATGAAACAAAAGAAAAACATCCAAGGATAAGACGGTAGGGCAATTTTCGTTATCGAAGTGAGCATAGCCCGACTGTGGGAGTGTGTTTGAGGCAACAGCCGATTTTGCTGTTGGTGAGTTCACGGGAACAGTCGGAGATAAGCGGCGCAACGAAGATAGAAAATTGTCCGTCTCTGTCTTATCCTTGGATGTTTTTCTTTTGTTTCTTACATTAAGTACGCGAACGGTAGTATTTCGTGGTGTGTTGTCGATACAGCATCAGCAGTCCGCGGACGCAAAGTTCAATAGACATTGCAATCCACATTCCGGTGAGACCAAGGCGTTTGACCAGAATTAATGCCAGGCCGATCCGCACGATCCAGATACTTCCGAGGTTCATCAGACTTGGCACAAAAGTATCGCCGGTTCCGCGTAGTGCTCCGGCCGCTACAATGGACACGCCGAAAAGTGGTTCGGAAAGTAACTCAATTCTCAGAACATGAACGGCCATGGCCTGTACGGTTGTATCCGGTGTCAGAAGCCGGAAGACCAGCGGGCAGGCAAACATCATGACCGCACCTGTGCAGCCCATAAAAATAGCTCCCATGGCGGTGCTGATATTGCCGTAGCGTTTGGCCGTTTTTACCTCTCCGGCACCGATGCTTCGACCAACCAGTGTTGTTGCTGCCATGCCGAGACCGTATCCCGGCATATAACAGAGGCTTTCTGCGGTGACTGCGAAGGAGTTGGCTGCGATGGCGGCAGCTCCGAGTGGTGCAATGATTCTGGTGGACATAACCATGGCGCCGTTCATGGCAATCTCCTGTACCGCTACAGGCATTCCAATCTGGAATGCCTTTTTTAGAATATTGCGGTCAAAAGGATGTTTATCGGTACGTCTGAGCCGCAGCCGTTTGTTGGAAATACAGCAGCGCCATGCCATGATCAGGCTGATCACGGCGCAGGCCAGCGCTGTTCCCATACCGGCACCAAGTACGCCGAAATGCGGAATCAGCAGAGCATTGAATAAAACATCCAGTCCACACATGACGGCATTCAGGATACTTGGTGTTACCATATCACCGCAGCATTGTAAAAAGGACGATGACAGGGAGTTTAACTGTGAAAATGGAATCATCAGCGAGTACACGAAAAAGTATGCAGCTGCATCCGGGCAGATTTCCGGATCGCCACCCAATGCAATTGGCAGTGGATGACTGAGCAGAAGACCACTCAAACATAAAAGCCCGGAAATGATCAGGGTGCTGATCAGACCGTGCCGGACGACATTTCGGGCTTCCATATCCTGATTTGCTCCGATGTGATGCGCCACCTGCACCGAAAATCCCGCAGAAACCGCGGACAGCACGCCGTTGTACAGCCAGGTCATGGCAACGACCAGACCGATGGCGGCAGAAGCGGCAGCACCCAGGGCACCGACCATGGCAGAATCGATGTACTGCATGGCGATGGTGGTGATCTGCGTTAAAATCGCGGGCAGACTTAATTGCCAGACTTGTTTGACTTCTGGCTTTAATTCTGCCCAGTTAAAAGTTCTTTTCCCCATGTATGTTGTACTCCCTTTATCGTTTAATTTTTTTTAAAGTGCCTTGATTTAAAATTCAGGTTGTGAAAAAGGACTCTGCGATTTTTTCTCGTCCGCTAACAATCGCTGGCCGAGAAAAAATAGCCAGAGTCCTTTCTTTTACGTTACAAAGTCATGCTGTACAATTATTAAATGAACATATTCCACATGATTGTAGACGTTTTTTGGTTTCAATAGTTACACAATGGATTCTTGCGGTATCATATTGAGAAAATTTTTGAATATTACTATAGATGCATTTTCATTGTGTAAATGGCGAAATCGAAGACTTCTTCTGCGACAAGCGATTAAGTAAGCGACTGAGTTTTGCGAGTTTTGCGCGAACGGGAAACGACCAGCTTTTATAGGAGTTGGAAGTGAGCGCGATAAAACCGAAGCAAAACGAGGGTAGCGCACGTCTAGCGGTTGCAGAAGAAGTCTTCGATTTCGCTTTAAAATATATAATTTTCAATAAATCCTAAAGTAACTGAATTCCAGCCTCTTTCAGTTCTGCTTCCATTTCTTCCGGCCACAGAGAGCACTGCACCTCTCCGATATGTGCCTTACGCAGGAAAAACATACAGATACGGGACTGTCCGATTCCACCCCCCATAGTGTATGGAAGTTTTTTCTCCAGAATTGCTTTCTGGAACGGAAGTTCTGCACGCTCCGGGCAGCCTGCTTTGTCAAGCTGTTCTTTCAGGGATACTTCGTCTACA
Organism: Dysosmobacter segnis; assembly: GCA_963659325.1. GTDB lineage: Bacteria > Bacillota > Clostridia > Lachnospirales > Lachnospiraceae > Eubacterium_I. Next base: position 57,041 of record CAVKTR010000001.1, on the reverse strand, counting down.
CGGATACCCATGGAAGAAAGCTCCAGTGCAATGTCAAGAACCGGATAGTAAACAACGATATCTGCATTCAGAGCCCAGTCATCGTAATCCGGTGCACGGCCATCATGCGGCTCGCCGCATTCCAGTTTATCACCGATCTGCATGATGCAGACAGCACCTTTTGCCTGTGCGATATAATATTCACGTTCCTTCGGAGTGTTGTCCGGGAACATTTCTTCCAGTTCACGAGTTGTTACAAAGAAAATATCTTTTGGTAAGATTTCATGGATATAATCGTACTGAATGGACATGTATTTTTCTGTCTTGCGCAGTACTTTGTAAACCTGACGAACAGTTTCCTTTAATGTATCCAGATTTCTCTGAGATTTTTCAATAACTTTTTCCCAGTCCCACTGATCCACGAAAATGGAGTGAATGTTGTCTGTCACTTCGTCGCGGCGGATGGCATTCATATCAGTGTAAAGTCCGGAACCAACCTCGAAATCGTATTTGTTTAAGGCATAACGTTTCCATTTTGCCAGAGAATGTACAACCTCTCCGATACGTCCGTCCTGCTCTGCAATGTCAAAACTTACCGGGCGCTCCACACCGTTTAAGTTGTCGTTCAATCCGGAAGTCGGATCTACAAAAAGTGGTGCAGATACACGGGCAAGGTTCAGCTCCTGAGCCAGACGTGTCTGAAAGAAATCCTTTACTGTCTTGATCGCAATCTGTGTATCATGCAGATTGAGGTCAGATTTATAACCTTTTGGAATAGTGATGGTACCCATAAAAATCTCCTCTATTATTATTTTTCATATCTTTCATAATCATTCAGTGTCAGAAAATTAATGGATTAATTCACTGATTCTGGATGGTTATAAAGTGATGAGTGTCATAGGTTGAGCACAAATTATGTTTATTCATGATTCAGCCATTGTTTATTATAGCATCTAAGTATGATTTTTCAAGATTTGATACTTATTTCACATAGAAAAATGCAAAAAAAGACATAGTATATGCAGATAGCTGATTTTTTATAAAAGGGAGATGCGGGTGTTGTGGACGTATGGCGAATAAAAAATTGCTATTATGTGGTCGGTGGCATATAATAAAAGGACACTCAGCAAAAAAGAGGGAGGCACGAAATGGACAGAAAACGACTGGATCAGCAGTTTGATTTTATAAAAGAGATTGACAAGGAAAAGTTTATTCAGCGGCAGACGAGATTGTCGGACAATGTGCGGCGGGAAAATGACGCGGAACATGCATGGCATATGGCAATCATGACGGTGCTTCTGTCAGAATATGCCAATGAAAAAATTGATGTATTGCGGACGGTGTCGATGCTTCTGATCCACGATATTGTGGAGATTGATGCCGGGGACACCTATGCATATGATGAAGAAGGATTGAAAACACAGCGTGAACGGGAAAGCCGGGCGGCAGACCGTATCTATGCGTTACTTCCTGAGGATCAGCAGAAGAAACTGCGGGATATCTGGGAAGAATTTGAGGCAGGAGAAACGCCGGAGGCAAAGTTTGCACATACGATGGACAACCTGCAGCCAGCCATGTTGAATGCGGTAAACAATGGTGTTTCATGGAAAGAGCACGGCATTGCAATGAGCCAGATCATGAAGCGCAATGCTCACACCGCTGAGGGTTCACAGGTTTTGTGGGATTATGCCTATGAAAACTTTTTTAAGAAAAATATAGATGCCGGAAATATTATTGATGACAGTGAAAAGCGGTAATATATTGTATGGAATTATTTTTGGATATATAGCAGATAAAAATGTATATGAAACTGTGATAAGAAAAAACAGATTGATAGTCTGGGAGGGGGATTTTTATGAGAGAAAAAAATGACATTCACGCACATTATTTTCCACCGGCATATGATCAGATGCTGGAAAAACGAGGAATGAAACTGTTGGACGGCGGCTTCCCAAAACCAGAGTGGAACGAGGAGATTCAGCTGGCTTCCATGGAGACGCTTGGCATAAGCTATAGCGTTCTTTCGATTTCTTCTCCGCATTTACATATGGGAGATGCGGCGGAAGCGCTTGAGGTTGCAAGGGCTTCCAACGAATATGGTGCGGAATTAATGAAAAAATATCCGGAAAAAATCGGTGTGCTGGCAAGTTTACCGCTGCCGGAAATTGATGCGGCAGTAGAGGAAGTAAAATACTGCAGAGAAAATCTGAATGTGACAGGATTTGCGCTGCAGACAAATTTCTGTGGTTTATATCTGGGTGACGAAAAACTGGATCCGGTGATGGAGGTTTTAAACCAGTCAAAAGAATTGGTGCTGATTCATCCGACGGAACCTGCGGCCATTCCACGGGGAGTCAACGAGACGTTACCGTATCCGATGATGGAGTTTTTCTTTGACACCTGTCGTGCGGTGATGAATCTGATCTTGACAGGCACACTGAATAAATATCCGAATATTCGTTTTGTGATCCCACATGCAGGTGCGTATCTGCCGATCATCAGTGACCGTGTGGCTTCCATGTCGAAAATGCTCTGCCCGGACGGAAGTGTTGATATTCGAAAATGTCTGGCGGATCTGTATTATGATCTGGGCGGAACCGCCATGCCAAAACAGTATGGAAATCTCTGTCAGATGACCACAAAAGATCATATTTTATATGGCAGTGATACGCCGTTTACACCGCTGCCGTTATGCTGCAAGCTGGCGGAGGCAATGGATCAGGGACTGACAGCAGAAATGCAGGAGCTGGTTTACCGGGAAAATCCAAAGAAGCTGCTATAAATATATTTTGAAGTAAATTTGTGTCTGTATAAAAAGGATAGCTTCCGGAAAGTATAAAATGTAGAAAATCACAGTGGAAAAATCACGATAGAAGGGATCAATTTGAAATCTGTTTGTGATGCTGGTAAGGAAACTGTGAAAATAGATACTGACCTGGAGGAAACGGCTATGAACAGACAGAAAGCGGCAATCATTGGTTGTGGATTTGTGGGATCATCCACGGCATTTGCACTGATGCAGAAAGGACTTTTTTCGGAGTTGGTGCTTATTGACGCAGATCAGAAAAAAGCACATGGTGAGGCAGCAGATATTGCCCATGGACGACCTTTTGCACATATGATGCAGATTTATGCAGGAGATTATTCAGATGTAGGAGACTGCGGCCTGATTATTATTACGGCGGGGGCGGCGCAGAAACCCGGTGAGAGCCGCACAGCACTGGTGTACAAAAATGTGGAAATATTTAAAAATATTATTCCACAGATCACGGCTCAGAATTTTGAGGGAATCTTACTGATCGTCAGCAATCCGGTAGATATTCTGACGTATGCGGCATGGAAAATTTCCGGTTATCCAAAGGAGCGGGTGATCGGCAGTGGAACGGTGCTGGATTCTGCGCGTTTCCGCTATCTACTTAGCGAACATCTGCAGGTGGATTCTGCCAGTGTGCATGCCATGATCATCGGGGAGCATGGAGACAGTGAACTTGCTGTGTGGAGCGGTGCCAATGTATCGGGAATCCCGATCCACGATTTTTGTGAAATCCGGGGGCATTATGATCACGAACAGGCGATGGAACAGATTTACCGCCGGGTGCGTGAGAGTGCGTATCAGATTATCGAAGAAAAAGGTGCCACTTATTATGGTGTTGCCATGGCGGTAACTCGGATTGCGGCAGCGTTGATTCGGGATGAGGGCACAGTTTTGCCGATTTCCAGTCTGATGCAGGGAGAATATGGATTGTCAGATCTGTGCATCAGTGTGCCGGCGATCGTGGGTGGAAATGGTGTGCAGCAGGTGTTGGAGATTCCATTAAACGAAAAAGAGAATACGGAACTCCTTCATTCTGCAAATGAATTGAAAGAAATCCTGCAGAAAATTTGGCTATAAAAATATAAACCAAGATAATCATTCGAAAGATGAAAAGTGTGAGTTATGCTTTGGGGGTAGAAATGATGAAAGAGATTGTAGGATAATGTAAAAATATACTACAATAATATATAGAAAAAAGATTAGTAAATGATGAATGATAAGAAGCAGAAGACAGAGAATGAAATGTTTAGCAATCATACAGATATGAATAAAAGAGCACAGTATAAGTGGTTAAAAGAAACGTTGGCACAGCATGAACCGACTTTTATCGGCATGGATCAAAGTCATCAGGCAGCAGTTTGTATCCCATTGCTGAAACGTGTAAGTAGTGGATATGATGTGCTGTTTGAAGTACGTGCTGCCACCATAGCACACCAGCCGGGGGACGTTTGTCTGCCCGGCGGTATGGTGGAAGATGGCGAATCACCGCGGGAGGCGGCATTGCGTGAATTGCAGGAAGAATTATTGTTAAACGAAGAACAGATTCATTATCTGGGAGAAATGGACAAACTTTATACCGGAAGCAGTCTGATCATGTATTCCTTTGCCGCGGAAGTGACGGAATATCAGAATACGTTTAGCCCGGCAGAAGTGGATGAGGTGTTTCGGGTTCCGTTGGAGTTCTTTTTACATACGGAGCCAAAATGCTATGTCACCCGGGCAAAGGTAGAACCGGGAGAGGATTTTCCCTATGAACTGATCTGCGGCGGTCGTGATTATAATTGGAGAACCCGGAAGGAAGAAGTTTGTTTTTATCAGTATGAAGGACATGTGATCTGGGGACTTACTGCAAAAATGATGCGTGCTTTCACAGAGGTAATAAGATAAAGGGGATTATGGAGGTTTTGAGATGAATTACAGAACATTAGGAAAAACAGGTTTAAAAGTAAGTGAAATCGGTCTGGGCGCAGAATGGCTGGAGCGCCACAACACAGAGGAAGTAAAGGAAATCATTGATGTCTGTCAACAGCAGGGAATCAACATTTTAGACTGCTGGATGTCGGAGCCAAATGTCCGTTCCAACATTGGACTTGCTTTGAAAGGCAGTCGGGAAAAATGGTACATTCAGGGACACATTGGTTCCACCTGGCAGAATAATCAGTATGTCAGAACCAGAGAAATGCCAAAGGTGAAAGAAGCTTTTGAGGATCTGCTGACCAGACTGCAGACAGATTACATAGACCTTGGCATGATTCATTTTGTGGATGAGCCGGAAGAATTTAACCGTATTATGAACGGTGAATTTATTGAATACGTACATGAACTGAAAGCAGCAGGAAAAATTCGTCATATCGGCATGAGTACCCATAATCCGGATGTGGCAAAAATGGCGGCACTTGGCGATGAAGTGGAGATGATTCTTTTTAGCATCAATCCTGCATTTGATCTGCTTCCACCAACAGACAATATCGAGAACTATTTTGCGGAAACTTACGATGAAAGTCTGAATCAGATCGCACCGGAGCGGGAAGAATTGTATCGGATCTGTGAGGAGCGAAACGTCGGAATTACAGTTATGAAAGGTTACGCCGGAGGCAGATTGTTTGATGCAAAAACATCACCTTTTGGCGTGGCACTGACACCGATCCAGTGTCTGCATTATGCGCTGACACGACCGGCAGTAGCCAGTGTGATGGTCGGTTTTGATATACCTCAGCATGTGGCAGAGGCAGTGGCTTATGAGACAGCATCCGCCGAGAAAAAAGATTATGCAACGGTGCTTGCCAATGCGCCAAAACATGCCTATGCAGCCTTTGGTCAGTGTACATACTGCGGTCACTGTGCACCATGTCCGGTGGAAATTGATATTGCCATGGTCAATAAACTGTACGATCTGGCCACCATGCATGAAGAAGTTCCTGCAACTGTCCGGGCGCATTATCAGCAGCTTCATGCCAATGCGGATGCCTGTCTGGAGTGTGGCGGATGCGAGAGTCGATGTCCATTCAGCGTGCCGGTGGTCGAGCGCATGCAGAAGGCGCGAGAGATTTTTAAATAAATGAGATAGGTCTGTGTACTTGTAATATGTGAGTGCACAGGCTTATTTTTATTTGATAGCACACTTCCTTGTGAAAAAATACATACAAATGGAAAGAAAAATGCCTTATAAATTTCTGCCTTGTCAGTTGAAAAAAAAAGATGCACATAGTATACTTATTTATATCTGTGTTGAGTTTTTGGTATTAGGAAGTTTACAGTTAAAACGCAGATCTGAAAAATGAAAAATTCCAGAAATGGTTTAGAATAAGGAGGACATAAGTACATGGAACAGTACAAACAGGAGTTCATTGAGTTTATGGTAGAAAGTGATGTTTTAAAATTTGGAGAGTTTACCCTGAAAAGCGGCAGAAAATCTCCATTTTTTATGAATGCAGGAGCTTATGTAACAGGTTCCCAGTTAAAGAGACTTGGCGAGTATTATGCAAAAGCAATTCATGATAAATACGGGGATGATTTCGATGTATTATTCGGACCGGCTTACAAAGGAATCCCGATCAGTGTTGTAACCGCTATCGCATACAGCGAGTTATACGGAAAAGAGGTTCGTTACTGTTCTGACCGCAAAGAGGAAAAAGACCATGGTGCAGACAAAGGAAAGTTCCTTGGAAGCAGCTTAAAAGACGGTGATCGTGTCGTTATGATCGAGGATGTTACTACTTCCGGAAAATCCATGGAAGAGACTGTTCCGAAGGTACGCGGAGCTGCAAACGTAGAGATCGTTGGCCTGATGGTTTCCCTGGATCGTATGGAAGTTGGAAAAGGCGGCGAGAAATGTGCCCTTGAGGAAGTAAACGATCTGTACGGCTTCGAGACAAATGCCATCGTAACTATGGCAGAGGTGGTTGAACATCTGTACAATCGCGAGTGCAATGGCAAAGTTGTCATCGATGACATTTTAAAAGCGGCCATTGACGCATATTATGAGCAGTATGGTGCAAAATAAGCATTGCGGCAATGTTTATAAACAATCATAAAAAACAAATTCGACTTTTATGCAGAGTATTGTTTGCGCTGTATATCGCCGGTCTGGTGTATTTCCTGTTTTTTGCGGATATGCTGGACCGGGTCGGAATTGAGCGCAGCTATCATTACAATGTGATTCCGTTCAGGGAAATCCGGAGATTCATCGTGTATGCGGATCTTCTGGGACCGGTGGCAGTGATTTCCAATTTATTTGGAAATATTGCTATTTTTATGCCATTTGGTTTTCTGGTCCCGATCCTGGGCAGAAAAAAACGGAAATTCTGGTTCACAGCACTGGCGAGTTTTGAATTGACTTTAAGCGTGGAATGCATTCAGCTTATAACCAAAACCGGCTGCTTTGATGTGGATGATATTTTCCTGAATACAATCGGTGGAATGTTGGGGTATCTGGTCTACGCGCTGGTGCAGCGCAAACGGGACCGGAATGCCGATGCCAGAAGGCTGGGAGAGCAAAATCATTAAGGAGGCAACGTATGGCAAGCAACAGAAGAGAATATTTTCGCCGGACACGAAAGACCCGGATGAGGGATTTAAAACATTCCCCTACCGGGATTTTGTCTTTTTTTACAGCAATGGCGGCGCTGGTGGTATTTTGTACCGCAGTGATCCAGTCATTTCTGGCATCCGGTGAAGGCGGATATAAAGTAGGAGGACTGGGATTGATCGGATTGATCCTGGCTCTTGGCGCACTGATCTGTGGAATTTTTGCAGTGAAGGAGCCGAAGATCAGACCATTGCCCCCACGACTTGGCATTGTGTTTGGCGCAGTGCTGACCGTTGGACTTGGCGGCATGTACATATATGGTTTGATATAGAAATAAAAAAGCAATTTGGCAAATATTTTCTGAATCGTTGGTAAATTCATTTTTATAGAAACAAATACAAAAAATGAAAATAAATGATAAAAAATCAGTAGGAGATAAAATAATATGGGTGACAGCGTTTGGAATGATTTTTTAGACGAGACAATCGAAGAACGATATGAGCTGGTGGCAGAGCGTGTGGAGGAAATCAGCAAAGAAGCTCTGGTGCCGGAACTTTACAAAGGATATTTTACAGAGGCAGCAGCTTATCTGAAAAAAACAATGGAACTGTGCCAGATGGCAAAAGATGGTACGTTGCAGCAGCGCAGCCTGGAGACCTGCAAGGCAGATCAGGAGCAGTTATATCATCATATGCTTCCGGCTTACTATGAGGAAAGTTATGCGAATCCGGCTTATGCAGTAGCTATTTTCGGCGAAAAAGAAGGCGAGCTGTTAAGCTTTCTGCGCGCGGAGCTGGATGTGGCCATCACCTATGCTTTTGAGGGAAAACTGGCAGAACTGACCTTATTACTGGAACTTTTCGTGCAGGTGTACAACTGTTTTGAAGAGGAAGATGTGCAGGAGGCAAAACAGACCATTTACTGGTATTTCCATGATTACAGCGAAGTGTTTGTGGAAAACCAGATCCGGGAAATGATCGACCCGGTGGACAGCCTGTACCAAAAAATCATTATGAAAGCAGATCTGTCTGATCTCAGCTATCTGTACCAGTATGGATTTTATATTGGAAAAAATGAACTTGGTATCGCGGAATTCCTGAATGAACTTTCCGAGGAAGAGATTCAGTCCATGGCAGATACTTATACCGAAGGCTACCGCATTGGATTTGAGATCACAGGCAAGGATATCAAAAAGAAAAAGACGGTTCAGATCCATTATCAGGTTGGATTTGAGCGCATGATCCGTGCGGCCATCCAGAATTTTGAAAAAATCGGACTGCAGGCGACCATCAGCAGAGAGCCGTCCTCATCCTTCAATAACCGTGGTGGTTCCAAACGTGGTGCTTACGCAACCAGCGTAAACCGTCAGTATGATTTTGATCATAAAGAAGACAAAGCATTCTATTTTGATAAAGCATTTGTGGAGCGTCGTCTGGAAGTACTGCGTACTGTATTTGAGCAGCATAAGATTCAGGCAGCAGAGCATGGCGGACCAGCGGTTCTGGAAGTGTTTGGTGAGGAGCCGTTTTCACCGGAGAAAAAAGAGGCTGCAATTCATTATCATGATCGTCAGCAGGAGCTGGTTGTTTACAACGCATCCATGTCCGGTCAGATCACAAATGAGTATATCAAAGGTGAGGAGCGCAGCTTTACCATCATCGCTTATCCGATTCCGGAGATCGGTGATAAATTTAAGGAAATTTTTGCAGAAACCGTTGTTATCAACACACTGGATTATGCAAAATATCAGAAGATGCAGCAGTGCATTATTGATGTGCTTGACAGCGGAACAAAAGTACACATTACCGGCCGTGGCGGCAACCGCACGGATCTGACGGTAGCACTTCATCCACTGACTGATCCGGACAAACAGACAATTTTTGAAAACTGTGTGGCAGATGTCAATATCCCGGTTGGTGAGGTGTTTACTTCCCCGGTTCTGGCAGGAACAAACGGAACACTGCATGTATCAGAAGTATTCTTAAACGGTCTGCAGTATCTTGATCTGGAAGTTGTTTTCAAAGATGGTATGATCGAGAGTTACAACTGTGGAAACTTTGCGGATGAGGCACAAAATAAAGCTTTTATCCGTGACAATATTCTGATGCGTCATGAGACATTACCGATGGGCGAGTTTGCCATCGGAACCAATACAACTGCTTATCGCATGGCAAAAGAATATCAGATCGGAGCAAAACTGCCGATTCTGATTGCAGAAAAGACTGGTCCTCATTTTGCAGTGGGCGATACCTGCTATTCTCATGCAGAGGATACCGCGGTTTACAATCCGAATGGTAAGGAGATCATTGCCCGGGATAATGAGAAGAGTCTGCTTCGTAAAGAGGATATGTCAAAGGCATACTTTAACTGCCATACAGATATTACCATTCCGTATGACGAACTTGGTGCAATTACCGTAATTCGCCCGGATGGCAGCACCGCAGATATTATCCGCGATGGTTTATTCCAGGTGGAAGGCGCAGAAGAACTCAACGAGCCGTTATTAAATCATTAGAAAAACAAATGAAACGAACAATATATATTAGTGACTCTTATAAAAAATATAACAATATATAATTGGCAAATTTGCATGATTCAAGGTAAGATGTAAAAAGAGTAAATAACTAATCACAAGGGATGAAAGGAGCACATACAAATGGCTAAAGTAGGAATTGTAATGGGCAGTGATTCAGATATGCCGATCATGGCAAAGGCAGCAGAAATTTTGGATAAATTCGGTATCGATTATGAGATGCGTATCATCTCCGCACATCGTGAGCCGGATGTGTTTTTTGACTATGCAAAATCCGCAGAGGAGAAAGGCTTCAAAGTAATTATTGCCGGAGCAGGTAAAGCAGCTCATCTGCCGGGTATGTGCGCAGCAATCTTCCCAATGCCGGTAATCGGAATCCCGATGAAGACATCTGATCTGGGCGGTGTAGATTCTCTGTATTCTATCGTACAGATGCCGAGTGGAATCCCGGTTGCAACGGTAGCAATCAATGGTGGCGCAAATGCCGGTATTCTGGCAGCAAAGATTCTGGCTACTTCTGATCCAGAGCTTTTAGAGAAACTGAAAGCCTATACAGAGGAGCTGAAATCCCAGGTAGTGGAAAAAGACGAGAAATTACAGGAAACTGGATATAAAAATTACGCGAAATAATCAGAGTAAGGATACAATGTTCCTGATAAACGAAGCAGGAACTGTTCGATGATGAGCAAGTGGATTGCAAATATCCGCGTTGATAAAAGAACATGAAAAAATGTGCTGATACATAACGGAGGAATTCAGAATGGATTACAAAAAAGCAGGTGTAGATATTGAAGCTGGTTACAAATCAGTAGAGCTGATGAAAAAACATGTAAAGGAAACCATGCGTGCAGAAGTTCTTGGCGGACTTGGCGGATTTTCCGGAGCATTTTCTTTGAATAAGATCAAAGAGATGGAAGATCCGGTACTGTTATCCGGTACAGACGGATGCGGTACAAAAGTAAAACTTGCATTTTTAATGGATAAACATGACACCATCGGAATCGATGCAGTTGCAATGTGCGTAAACGATATTGCCTGCGCAGGCGGCGAGCCACTGTTTTTCCTGGATTATATTGCCTGCGGCAAAAACTATCCGGAGAAGATCGCTGAGATCGTAAAAGGTGTAGCAGAAGGATGTAAACAGTCCGGCGCAGCACTGATCGGCGGTGAGACAGCAGAGCATCCGGGTCTGATGCCGGAGGATGAGTACGATCTGGCTGGTTTTGCAGTTGGCGTGGTTGACCGCAAAGATATGATCACAGGAAGCGAGTTAAAAGACGGCGATGTGCTGATCGGTATGGCTTCTACCGGTGTACATTCCAACGGATTCTCTCTGGTTCGTAAAGTATTCCAGATGGATGAGGAAACTCTGAATACTTATCATGAAGAACTTGGCAAAACCCTTGGCGAGACATTATTAGCTCCGACAAGAATTTATGTAAATGCATTAAAATCCATCCGTGAAGTTGGCGTGACAGTCAAAGCATGCAGCCACATTACAGGCGGTGGATTCTATGAGAACATTCCGCGTATGCTTATCGATGGCAAACGTGCAGTAGTAGAGAAAGACAGCTACCCGGTACCACCTATTTTTGGAATGCTTGCAAAAGAAGGAGACATTTCCGAAGAAATGATGTACAACACCTTCAACATGGGTCTTGGCATGATTGTTGCTGTTGATCCGGCAGACGTTGACAAGACTATGGAAGCAATCAAACAGGCTGGCGATACACCATACGTGGTAGGAAAGATCATCGATGGTGAAAAAGGAGTAGATTTATGCTAAGAATTGCAGTGCTGGTATCCGGCGGCGGTACGAATCTGCAGGCCATCATCGATGCCATCGCAGATGGAAAAATCACAAATACCGAGATCGCAACGGTCATCAGCAATAACAAAAATGCATATGCCTTGGAGCGTGCCGCAAAGGCAGGTATTCCAAACTGCTGTATCTCTCCGAAAGATTATGAGGACAGAGCACAGTTTCATGAGGCACTGTTGGCAGCACTGGATGAGGCGCAGGTAGATTTGATCGTTCTGGCAGGATTTTTGGTAGTCATCCCGGAGATGATGATCCAGAAATACAGAAACCGCATCATCAACATTCATCCGTCTCTGATCCCGTCTTTCTGCGGAACCGGATATTATGGTCTGAAAGTGCATGAAGGCGTGTTAAATCGTGGCGTGAAAGTAACGGGAGCAACCTGTCATTTTGTAGATGAAGGAACCGATACCGGTCCGATCATTTTACAGAAAGCCGTTGAAGTAAAAAATGGTGATACACCGAAGATTTTACAGCAGCGTGTCATGGAAGAGGCAGAATGGATCATTATGCCGAAAGCCATTGATCTGATCGCAAACGGCAAAGTCAAGGTTGTTGACGGAAAAGCAATCGTAGAAGAATAATAATATACATAGGAATAAAAGCTGACGGATGTCTGAAGTCCTTGAAAAAGGCAACAGTGTTCGTCAGCTTATATGGACTTTTGATATATCAAATGTAAGATGACTCTCAGATCTATAAATTGTGAATAGCACAGAGGTAGAGAGTATTCTTGAGAAAACACAGAGAATGTAAAAAGGAGAACTGACATGAAAGTACTGATCGTAGGAAGTGGCGGAAGAGAGCATGCCATCGCAACAAGTGTGGCAAAAAGCAGTCGTGTAGATAAAATTTACTGTGCACCGGGCAATGCCGGAATCGGACAGATCGCAGAGTGTGTACCGATCGGTGCCATGGAATTTGACAAACTGGTTGCATTTGCAAAAGAAAACCAGATCGACCTGACCATCATCGGTATGGATGATCCGTTGGTTGGCGGTGTGGTAGATGCTTTCGAGGCAGAGGGACTTCGCGTATTTGGACCGAACAGGGCAGCTGCGATTCTGGAAGGTTCCAAAGCATTTTCCAAAGATTTAATGAAAAAATACAATATTCCGACTGCAGCATATGAGACATTTGATAATCCGGAAAAAGCACTGGAGTATCTGAAAACAGCAAAAATGCCGATCGTTCTGAAAGCAGACGGACTGGCACTTGGAAAAGGCGTACTGATCTGCAATACTTTGGAAGAGGCAGAAGCTGGTGTCAAAGAGATTATGATGGACAAGAAATTCGGTTCTGCCGGCAACCACATGGTTATCGAAGAGTTTATGACAGGCCGTGAAGTATCCGTATTATCTTTCGTAGATGGAAAAACAATCAAGATTATGTCTTCCGCACAGGATCACAAACGTGCAAAAGACGGCGATCAGGGATTAAACACAGGCGGTATGGGAACTTTCTCCCCAAGCCCGTTCTATACAAAAGAAGTAGATGAGTTCTGTAAAAAATATGTGTTCCAGGCAACCGTAGATGCCATGGCAGCAGAGGGACGTACTTTCAAAGGTATCATTTTCTTCGGACTGATGCTGACAGAGGACGGACCGAAGGTTCTGGAGTACAATGCCAGATTTGGTGATCCGGAAGCACAGGTTGTCCTTCCGCGCATGAAAAATGATGTCATCGACGTGATGGAAGCCTGCATCGATGGAACGTTAGACCAGATCGACCTGCAGTTTGAGGATAACGCTGCAGTTTGCGTTGTTCTGGCCAGTGACGGTTATCCGGTTTCTTATGAAAAAGGATTCGAGATCAAAGGTCTTGAGAACTTTGAAAACAAGGATGGTTATTACTGCTTCCATGCAGGCAGCAAGTTAAATGAGGAAGGCAAGATCGTGACAAACGGCGGTCGTGTCCTTGGTGTAACTGCCAAAGGTGCTACCTTAAAAGAAGCCCGCGCGAACGCTTATGCGGCAACAGAATGGATTGATTTCGCAAACAAATATATGCGTCATGATATCGGTAAAGCCATCGACGAGGCATAATTTATGAAAAAAGCAGTTATTTTTGATATGGATGGCACGTTATGGGATTCCGTAGATGAGATCGTGGAATCCTGGAATAAGACCTGTCCCCAAATGCATATCCGCAGAGAACAGCTGATCGGTCTCATGGGAAAAACCATGGACTGTTTCGCAAAGGAGCTGCTTCCGCAGTATGAGATGGATCAGGCCATGGAGATCATTCATTCCTGTGAGCGGGATGAAAATGAGTATCTGAGCCATGTTGGCGCAAAGCTGTACGGTGATATCCGTAAAGTGTTTGAAAACTTGCGTGATATGGGATATGAGATTGGCATCGTAAGCAACTGTCAGGCAGGATATATCGAAGTATTTCTGGAGTATTACCATCTGGGTGATCTGGTGGCAGATATCGAGTGTTATGGCAATACGCAGCAGCAGAAAGATGCAAATCTGAAGGTATTAATCGAGCGTAACCACTATGAGAAATATTATTACCTTGGAGATACACAGGGTGACTATAATGCGTGTCAGAAAGCAGGAGTTCCGTTCTTGTTTGCAGCATACGGTTTCGGAACTGTGGATGCAGATGTACCACAGGTGGAGGACCTTGAGCAGTTACCGGAAGTAATAAAAAATTTATAAGAGTTTATGTACAGCACCCGACGGGATTCTTCCGTCGGGTGCTTGCGGTTTTTAGAGTGGTTTGTTACAATGGGAGCAAGATGAAAGGAGCTGTAGCGGAATGGAGAAAAGAAAAAAATTACCCATAGGAATTGAAAGTTTTTCTGAGATTCGAAAAGAAAATTTTTACTATGTGGATAAAACAAAACTGATCGAGCAGCTCCTGGAACGATGGGGAAAAGCAAACTTGTTTACAAGACCGCGTCGTTTTGGCAAATCTCTGAATATGAGCATGCTGCGTTATTTTTTTGAAATAGGTACAGATCCGACACTTTTTGATGGACTTTATATTGCGCAGAAAAAGGAATTGTGTGAGCAGTATCTGGGAAAATTTCCGATGGTATCCATCAGTCTCAAGGGAATTCATGCAGAAAATTTTCAGGATGCCTGTGAATTAATGAGCGATCTGATTCGTGAGGAAGCTATGCGTTTTCAGTTTTTGATGCAGAGTGATAAACTTACGGATCAGGATAAACAGTCTTATGAGGAACTTGTGCAGAAAAACAGGAGTCTCCCGGCATTGTATACAAGTCTGCGAAAACTGACCACTCTTTTGGAGAAACATTATGAGCAGCAGGTAATCGTGCTGATCGATGAATATGATGTACCGTTGGCGAAAGCGAATGAGCAGGGATATTATGATCAGATGGTTTTGTTGCTGCGTAATCTGTTTGAAAATGTGTTAAAAACAAATGAAAGTTTGAAGTTTGCGGTCTTGACTGGATGTCTCAGAGTGGCAAAAGAGAGTATTTTTACAGGATTGAATAATTTTAAGGTGTTTTCCATTACAGATGTGGACTTTGATGAATATTTTGGCTTTAATGATGCTGAAGTAAAAGCTATGTTGCAGTATTATGGACAGGAAGCACATTATGAGATAGTCAGGGAATGGTATGATGGATATCGTTTTGGAAAAATTGACGTGTACTGTCCATGGGATGTAATTAACTACTGTGATGATCATATCAGTAATGCAACGTTGTCGCCGAAAAATTACTGGTCGAATACCAGTGGCAACGATGTGGTGCAGCATTTTATCAATGATTATGAATCGGAAAAAAAGGTTACACGGATGGAACTGGAAAAACTGATCAATGGTGGCAGTGTCCAGAAAGAAATTCACCCGGAACTGACCTATAAGGAGTTGTATGATTCCAGAGAGCATATCTGGAGTGCACTTTTTATGACAGGTTACCTGACACAGCGGGGAGAACCGGAAGGAAATCTGTACCAGCTTGTGATTCCAAACAGAGAAGTTCGAAATATTATGACAGACCGTGTGATGGTATTGTTTAAGGAAAATGTAGGAAAAGACGGAGAGATGGTCAATTCCTTCTGTAATGCACTTTTAGAGGGAGATGCAGATAAGGTAGAAGAACTGTTTACAAAATATATGAAAACGACGATCAGCATCCGAGATACCTTTGTGCAGAAACCGACAAAAGAGAATTTTTATCATGGAATCTTACTGGGGATTCTAAGCTTTAAAGGCGGTTGGATGGTGTCATCGAACTGGGAGTCCGAGGATGGTTTCAGCGATATTCAGATTATGGTAGATGAGTCGGAGACGGGAATTATTATCGAAGTAAAATATGCAGAAAATGACAATCTGGAAGCGGAATGTCAGAAAGCATTAAAACAGATTCGGGAGAAACATTATACAGAAAATTTTGTAAATGAAGGCATTCATAAGATTTTGAAATATGGAATTGCATGTAACCGGAAATGCTGCCGGGTGTTGATGGAAGCAGGGTGAAAATATTATGGCACACAAAAAAACATGTCAATCAATTTAATTGACATGTTTTTCTGCGTGCCATAATTTTATTTTAAAGAATAAAGTATGAGTGAAAAGTTGAATTAATCAAATATTAACGAATCAAATCAAACTAAACCAAACCAAACATCACATGTGCCATATCTGTTCCACATTTTGTCTTAAAAATCCGATCAATCGCAGTCTGGATGGCCTGCTTGTCCGCATGATCTTCATAAAGATTGACAAGGAAATCTGCCTCTACCAGAATCTGGTAATCTAACCCATCAATATTGTTGTAAGTATGATGATGTCCGATGAGATAGCAGACACGGTCAATCACCGCATCGGAATAAGTGCCACATTCCGTCAGCATCTGACGGGCAGCTGCAGGACCTTCTTTTTCCTGCAGTGGTCCGGCGGAACTGTGATATTTTTCTTCCGCAATTTTAATTCCGATATCATGGAGGATTGCAGCGGTTTCGAGAATATTCTGTAATTCATCGGACAATTTTTCTGCGCGTCCGATCATGGAAGCGTAAGTATATACTTTTGTGTAATGCTGGATGCGGGCAGGATCGCCGGAGTAGTAAGCCAGCATTTTCTGTATCAGTGTATCATTCATCTGAGTTGTGTTATTCATATTTTTCTCTCCTTTACGTGTATGATGTACTCTCGGAATCTTTCTAAATGAGTCATTCTGGCTATATTTCTGATATACTGCTTCCATTTTCTCGTCGTACACACCGTGTACGCACTGCGAAAATGTCATTGTATATCAAAAATCTATCTCAGAATTCTTCATTAAAAGATTCCGAGAGTACAGTGTGGTTTCTGTTTTTATAAGTAGTGATTAGTATTCTGGTTAAAAGCATATGAACCCCGGTGCGTGATTTCGGGGGCTTTAAAAATCAGCCCTCCGTTCCGGACAATATATTATAATAATCATTCTCTGTGGTCAGATCAGAGATACTATTTATCAGCCCGAGGTCGATCAATGCCTGAATCGTGTTTACACAGGACTTCGAGATCGAGAATGATGTCTCAAGGGAGGAATAGTAGTTGTCCGGTCTGTTATTTTGCACCGTTGTGTTTATTGTTCGTGCATTATAGTTATCGGAATGACTGTTATTATCCGGTAACAGGTCTGACAAAAACCGGAGTTCTCCCGGAATCTGACCGTAAAAGTAGAAATTATCGTAATAAACCGGATTGTCCTCTGTATTATGGATGCCGAGTCCGGCAGGATAGTTTCCGGCAAGGATGTCGGCTTTGATGGCTTCATACAATGTTTCCGTCTGTTGCTGGTCCAGCGTGATGTTCTGGTCATGACCGTTTTCGTCGACGTGGATAAATGTACCGTTGATGAATGTAATATCCTCATAATTGTCACAGATCAGGTAACGGAGCAGATCATCATTACCGCTTTCCAGTCTGGAAATCTGATAAGCAGGTGTTGTCTCATCCTGCAGACCTTCTTCTGTAACCGGAATATTATAACTGCGCATAATTTTTCGGCCGTTTTTCAGATAATAAGTAATCTGAAAGTCTGTGATATAATCGTTTTCACCGGTGAGTGCAGAGGAACTTGCGGCAGTTGTGGAAGTTACCGTGGAATATTCACCATCATCAGCAGTTGTATATTGATAATCGGTATCACCAAATTCATAGGAATATGACAGATAATCCTGTTTGTGATCCAGAATATTCTGGTGGATTTTTTCCAGAACTTCAAAATCAGCTTTCTCTGTGTATACATGCTCATAATCGCCATACATATAAATGGCAGCAATCTGATCCGTGTCCGGTATTTTACGTTCAATATGGAAAGCATCCGCTTTGAGCAGACCGGTTCCGATCAGGCAGAGCGCAATGCATGCTGCCCATTCGATCCAGCGTTTCCGCGAAAAAATATGAAAACGTTTTTTTAAGAGCATTTCTGAAATGAAGAAACTCACAAAAGAGCAGGGGATCAGAAATACAAATAATGCCGTTGTCATATGTGGCGTATTGTCAAAGAGCAGACTGGAAAGCAGGAAGGAGAGACCGAAGCCTCCAACCAGCGCCAGCATCCAGCGAAAGCATGGATGCAGCCATTCAAAAGCAACCACATCGCCGGTACATTCCAGCTGACGTTTTCTGTAAAAAACAAAGGCGAGTATGACAAAAATCAGTGCCATGATGCAGTACAGTCCGATCAGAAGACCGCCGTGCATGTTAATCTGCTCCACTTCAGAAAAATCATCATTCATTGACCATGTTAGGGAAACATGGTTAAACAGATAGATAAATGGAGACAGAACGGTATCTCTTGTGCCGGTCAGAGCAGTATGCACCTGATCTTCAAGTATCCCAAGCCCATAGCAGATGGAAGAAATGATCAGTGTTGCAACAGCTTTGATGCAGATATACAGAAAATTTCCTGCAAAATAGTAAGCGGTAGCGGCAACCGCATGTCCGGTGAGCATACAGCAGAATACCGCAAGTGTATAAAACAGGAAGCTCATACCCATCAGGTAAAGCAGCCAGTACAGCAGATATTCCACGGACGTAATATTATTTATAATGCAGACCAGCAGGTTCAATAAAAACGTGACCAGCTGTGGAATCAGCAGAAATAAAAAACCACTGATGTAATTGGTCACAAACAGCTCACTCCGCTTTACCGGAAGCGCATGGATCATATGGCAGCTCCGGGATGAAAACAGATAAGAAAAAACAGTGACCGCTGCTACCAGTGATGCGAAGAAAATTACATACGGCGGTAAGTTTGAACTGATACATTCCAGCAGGGCTGTCAACCGGGTGGTAGCCGGTGAAGTGGAATCTGCAGACAGTGAGGTTATCTGGTTTCGTGTATTCAGAAACAGACTTACTGTCATATTGAAAAACAGATATGCCAGGTAAACAGCCCATACCGGCCAGAATCTTGTCATATTTTTGCGGAATATCGTTTTATTAAAACAGGATATCTTTGATTTCATAATTCTTTCCTCCCATTTCGTAAATAAAAATTTCTTCCAATGTAAGAGGAAGGATGTCAATCAGCATCGGATGTGTTTCCTCAAGGATTGCTTTGGCACGTTTCGGATTTCCCTTCACGATCAGTGTGTATACACGACCGGCATTTGACATATGCAAAATCTCAAAATCTTTTGGCAGAGTCGGCATGCCTTCTTGAAATGCCACCTGGATTTTGGAGATATTCCCCTGCAGATCGGAGAGGGAGCGCTCCACGATGATCTTGCCTTTATGCATGATCCCTACATGGTCGCAGACATCCTCCAGCTCACGCAGATTGTGGGAGGAGATCAGTATTGTCGTTCTGCTTTCACTTGCTTTTGATAAAATAATACTCCAGATCTGGCGGCGCATGACAGGGTCGAGACCGTCCATCGGCTCATCCAGGATCATCAGCTCCGGCATGGCGCAGATAGAGAGCCAGAATGCCACCTGTTTTTGCATACCTTTAGAAAGACGGCGGATGCTGCGTTTTGTATCAATATCCGGAAAAAACTCCCGCAGCCGGTCAAAAAGTGCAGGATCAAACTTTTGGTAGATGCCCTGATAGAAATTTTTCATTTCCAGTGTATTTGCCTGCAAAAAATAAAACATCTCATCCGGAATGTATGTAAATTTGGCTTTTGCTTCCGGATTGTCATACACAGGCAGACCATCAATGAGAATGGAGCCGCTGTCCGGACGGTAAATCCCGGTCAGATGACGGATCAGGGTGGATTTTCCGGCACCGTTTGGACCGACGAGACCGTAAATGGTTCCTTTCGGAACGTGCAGGCTCATGTCATCTAAAGCCTTAAACCCGTTGAAGGTTTTGGTAATATGTTCTGCCTGAATCATGCCTGAATCCTCCTTCCTGATATTGAAAGGATGCGGTTTGTGAGATCATTTACCGGCATGGACAGGTAGAGAAGCTCAGACACGATCTTATCAAATTGTGGCAGCAGTTCCTGCTGGCGAAGCTGGTTGGAGTGGTCCACCTCAGCGACAAAGGTGCCTTTTCCGGACAAGGTATAGATGTAACCTTCGCTTTCCAGTTCCCGGTAGGCGCGCTGGATCGTATTCGGATTGATTGCCAGCGAAGCAGCCAGTTCGCGGACGGATGGCAGTTTTTCATCTTTTTTTAAGGCACCACTGACAACAAGCTGTCGTACATTGTCCTTTATCTGTTGATAAAAGGGACGCGTATCGCGGTAATTTAACTGTATCATAGGAAGTCTCCTTATAAAATAATTCAAGTCGAACGCAGGTGAGATCTGGTATACGATTCTGATCAGCGTAAGCTGACATATTCCTCTGAGAATCAGTGCACGCTGCTCTTTAAGTTGGACAAGCCAGCGTATTAACCATGTTAATACAGTTAATATAGCACGCATACAGGGGACATACAAGGAAGAAGTGTGAAAGAAAATCTTAATTCTTTCGAAAGCCTGAAGAACGAGAGAATACGGATCAACCGTCTGTCTGGTGCTGAGGGAATGCATTTATATATTGAAGAAGTATGGAGATCGAATGCAGGAAACTGCGGGTAAAAAGAAAATATTCACATGTCACAGCAGGAATGGGGAAATGTAAAAAGAGCAGATGATTTTGCACCTGCTCTCCTGTCATTTCATAGGAAAGTTTGTCCTGTGAAATAAAAACGCTGATGAAATCAGCATTGCTTAATCTTCTTTTTCCAGTTCCGCAACAATGTCATTTAACATCTGCAGTACGTTGTCCTCACCTACATTTTCAAAGTGTTCGGAAATGGATTCCAGTTTATCAAAAAAGCTTGGCTTTCTTTCGCCTGCCTGTGTGTCACAGGAAGAACCACAGCTGTGGCAATTACCTGTACATCCGCCGATCGTATTTTCTGCCATATCAATTACCTCCTTCTTGTTTTGCACGGAACGTCTGTGAGAGATTGGACGTTCTTCTGGTCAGTATAAGCTGCCATTTTTTGGAAATCACTGCATATTTCACAGCAGGAATGCCGATGGCATTCTTGAAATACTGCAGGATTTTGTTGACTTTAGTATACTATAATATTCTCTGTGTTTCTATAGAAAAAATGTAAATTCACAGATTTTTAACAGGGCATTCTTAAACGGGGGCTGTTGTGAAATCAAAAGTTATTTTCGGTGGAGCTGTTTGTAGTCTCAAGTTCTTCTATCAGATTTAGAAGAAATCCGAAAATATATTTGCGTTCCCGTCTCTGCGGAGGTAATTGGCGGATACACTGCGAGAGAGTAGTGGCAGCAGCGTTTACCATACTCAATTCTTCGCTGAGCCGAAGCCCCAGTTTATCCATTTGAACCATCCAGCAGTTCTTTCTGCACCAGCAATTTATGGAAGGCAGGGAAATATTATCTTTTTCCGAGACCAGATATAGCTGGATATGCGGATAACAAATGACATCATTAGCCAGATCTTTCAGCATCCGGGCATACTGCTGTTTCGTAACATGTATGGTTGTTCCGTCCAGAAGAGAGAGGGACCGGCTGATAAAGGGAGCGGTTGTTGCCCGTCTTACCATTTCTTCCAACTGAAAAAGGTAGATAAAAGGTTTTTGCGGAGTAACAGATTCTACGTCATAGATCAGCTTTTTAAGTTTCCTGTTTAATTCAAGATAGGAACAGATTTTCTGTCTGGAAATCTGGTTATCTTCGAGTATTTCCTGTAACAGTTTTTTCTTTGCGAATATAAATACCGGAGCAGGAAGGAATGCGTACATAGCTCCTGTGAGGTGGAAGTTGTCGGATAACTGAAGAATGGAATTCAGATTATCCATGGAGTGGTTGGAAAATAGATTCCGGCTTTTTTGTAATACCTGCTGAATGTATATTTCGTGGTGGATGATCTGCGTGTGCTCTGTAAAAACCATTGTGATGCTGTCTGCATTCTCGGATGAAAGCCCGAGGAGAGAAATTGCATGGTTTAGCAGGAAAAAAGAAGGCTGTATGATCTGCTCATCATAACTTTGATAGCAGAACCACTCCATATTCCTGTTAAAGATCAGTGAACTGCAGGCAGAAAACAACCGGGAAAAATATTCACGGTAGGAATTGTAATGGATAATGATCCTGACATGAAAGCCTTTATGTAACAAGGCAAGAACACGGGCGGTGAATTCCTGATAATATGTAACATCTTCCAACAGCCAGGTATAATCTCCCATGTCAAGAAAAAAGAATTCGCCCGGCTCATTCATGGCTTCGGCATATTCCAGCATCCGGCTGACCGCTTCCCGACGGCCTGAGTTGCTGTCGTATATGGCAACCGGAATGGAAGAAAGATCCAGAATTCGGTTATTCTCATCGGGAGTGCGCCGTGGAAGGTTTGAAACCAGGGCTTTTCGGAGGAGTTGCTCCATTTGTACAGTATCATCCATCGTTTCCTGGGGGAACAGATCTGTCAGGACACTTTTAAGCTGACAATACTCAGCATGTTTGTTTTTTTTCATCAGACATTGAATGATATCATCGAAATATACCGATTTACTGGACAGCGTCCGGCTTCCTGTTTTCCATTTGCTTACAAGGCTGGCATCAACATGAAGGGCCGACGCAATATATACGGTAGGAATATTCAACTGTTCCATTAAATAGCCAAGAGTGGAGAGAGATTTTGATTTCATTTCATATACCTCGTTTATAAAAAAGATACCCAGAGAGGAACAGGATGTCCCACCTTTGGGTATCTTTTGTGTCTGCATTTGTCAGTGACATTGTACTGACAAAGGAACAGGTTTACTTGATTTTTCAAAAATATTATCCGTATTATAACATAAAAATGCAAAGGTAACAAGTTAAGTAATTATGGAAAGAAGGAATGAGAATGAAATATGCAATTTATGTGATCATGGCGGGATGTCTGTGGGGAATCCTGTCGATTTTTATCCGTGTATTAAATGCTGTGGGATTTACATCCATGGAGTGCGTGGCATTACGTGCAGCATTTACTGCAGTTGTTCTGTTTGGATATCTTGTGGTGAGGGACAGGAACAAACTGAGAATCCGTTTGTCCCATATCTTATATTTTTGTGGTACCGGTATCTGCAGCATTGTCTTTTTTAATTTTTGTTATTTTCAGGCCATTCACATAATCGGTGGAGCGGCTGTGCCGGCGCTCCTGTTATACACGGCACCGATTTTTGTCATGATCCTGTCGGCAATATTTTTTAAAGAAAAGATCACAGGGCAGAAAGTGATAGCACTTGTGCTGACTTTCCTGGGGCTGGGAATTGTGACAGGAGCTTTCGGAGGTGGAGAAAGAGTGTCCGTAACGGCGGTCATGCTTGGACTGGGTTCCGGTCTTGGATATGCGCTGTATAGTATATTTGGAAAATTTGTTGTGGATTTTTACGACTCAGTGACGATCACTTTTTATACCTTTTTGATTGCAGCTGCAGTGACTGTGCCGACCTCAGGAGTCTTAAAACATATGGACAGTCTCTGGAATGGGACGGTTCTGCTGGCATTAGCCGGTCTGGCTGTGGTATCAACGGTTTTCCCGTTTTTGCTCTATACAAAAGGCTTAAAGGGTATAGAAGCTGGGAAAGCGTCTATTTTAGCTACGGCAGAGCCGTTTGCGGCGGCAATTGTGGGCGGACTTTTTTTCCATGAGACCTTTACATGGACAAAGATCACAGGCATGATCATGATCGTGGTTGCAATCCTTTATCTGAATCTCTGGAATGACAGATTTTCGGAAAAAAAGAAGGAAAATGGGTGTTGAATTGTGTGTAAGTTCAAAGAAGTGTCAGACAACTGTCATGGTATCAATACTGACAAGTGGACAAAACCTATTGCAAATACAAAAGAAACTGACTATGATTGGCTCATCAGTTGAAAACAACATTTGATCCGGAGAAATGTAAATGATTGCAGCTGAGCACAACGAAAAAGAAAAAGATTGAGAGGAATGATACAATGGCTAATAAAGATTTTAAATTTGTTGATCACTATGAGTTTGACGAAGAACTGTTAAAGAAAGCATTTGCAGAAGCAAGAGAGATTTACAAAGAGCGCGGATTCATGCGGAAAATGGGATTTGGTAAAGCACCTGCAATTACCACCGTAGATATGGCAAAAGCATGGATGAGTGAAGGTCATCCATTTACCTGTAATCATTCCGATGAGGTTTGTGCGGAGGCATTAAAAGTTCTGGAAGCAGGAAGAAAGGCAGGAGTTCCGATTTTCCATACAACTACCGGTTATCTTGGCGAAAAACAATGGGATCTCCCGAGATGGGATGAAAAGATTCCGATGAGTTCACTGGATATTAACAGTGAGTGGATGGAGATCGATCCAAAACTGAAACCACTTCCGGAGGAGCCGGTTATTCATAAGAAATTTGCTTCCAATTTCTTTGGAACACATTTGGCACAGACATTGAATTATCTCGGTGTGGATACTCTGATCGTTATGGGAGCTACCGCCTGTGCCTGTGTAAGACACACTGTTATGGATTCTACAGGTTACGGATTCAAGACCATTGTTCCGGAAGGAACGGTTGGTGACCGCGTACCGGGTGTTGTTGAATGGAATCTGTTTGACATGGAAGCTAAGTTCTGTGATGTTGTTCCGGTAGATGAGGTTGTAAAATATCTGGAAGGAATCGACTCATCTGTATATACAAAACATGAGAGAAAATTTGATAAATAAGAGTTGACAGCAAATAGTATCAGAAAAACAAAAACTGAGAGATGATTTCAAAATATAGAGGGAGGGCAACGGCGCCGTTAAGAAGCGGACTGTATGCACTCCCTTTTGATTTATGAAATCCTGATAATGAAATGTGGTATATTTCTGAAACTGATATTTTTGCAGATGAAAAGGAGTGATTGAACATGAAAAGAATGGGCGTAGATGTAGGCGGTACATTTACCGATTTTATATATGTTGATGATGAAGGAAAAATTGAAGTATATAAAACATCCACGACACCGGCGGATCCTTCCATTGGTATGATGGAAGGTATCAACGCAATCTGTGACAAACTGGATCTGGATCACAGTGAGATTGATGAAATATTTCACGGAACAACGATTGCTACCAATATGGTTCTTGAACATAAAGGCGCCAGGGCCGGTATGATCACGACAAAAGGATATCGGGATATCATTCATATTGCAAGACATAAGAGACCGACTAATTTTTCTATTGTAGAGGAAATTCCGTGGCAGGAACATCCGGTCTGCAGACGCCGGGACCGTTATACTGTTTCTGAGAGAGTAGTAGCGCCGGATGGAGCAGAACTGATTCCACTGGATGAGGAAGAAGTAAGAGCTGCTGTCCGGAAGATGAAAGCGGATAAAGTGGAGGCGATCGCTGTTTGTTTTCTGTTCTCTTTCCTGAATCCGGCACATGAGCAGAGAGTAAAAGAGATTATAAAAGAGGAATATCCGGATGTATATATTTCATTAAGTTCCGAAGTCCTGCCACAGTTCCGTGAATATGAACGTTTTACTACAACCGGATTGAATGCTTATATCGGACCGACGACATCACGTTATATCAAACAGCTGGAAAAAACACTGAAAGACCAGGGATATACGGCAAAAGTACATCTGATGCAGTCATTTGGAGGCGTGGCTTCGGCAGAGTCAGCACAGGAAAAACCAGTAAATCTGCTGCTGTCCGGACCGGTTGGTGGAGTACTGGGAGCAATCTGGACGACCAAATTAACGGATATCAAAAATGTCATCACATTGGATATTGGTGGTACATCTGCAGATATTTCTGTACTGGCAGATCTGAAACCAAGTATGAAACATCTGCTGGATACAAAAGTAGGCGGCTATGCGGCAATGGTTCCAATGATCGATGTAGGTACGATCGGAGCCGGTGGTGGATCAATGGCATATATCGATGAGGGTGGATTCTTCCGTGTGGGACCACAGAGCGCAGGTGCAGTTCCCGGACCGGCATGCTATAACCGTGGTGGTACAGAGCCGGCGGTATCTGATGCAAATATCATTCTGGGACGTCTGGGCACCAAATTACTTGGCGGACGTATGGAGATCAAACCTGATCTGGCAGAAAAAGCGATCATGGACCGAATTGGCACTCCGCTTGGAAAAACACTGGATGAGGCAGCGCTTGGTATCATTGATATCATGAACAATAATATGATTCAGGAGATTGAAAAAGAGAGTGTCCGTCGAGGTTTTGATCCGCGTGAATTTGCGTTGTTTGCCTGTGGCGGAGCCGGTTCCCTCCACGCATGCAGTGTGGCGCGTGAGCTCGGAATGAAAAATGTGATTGTTCCGTTGAATCCGGGCGCATTATGTGCAGTAGGTCTGGTAAATACAGATCTGATGTATGATTATTCGAAGACAGAGATGCAGTTATCAAGTCATGTCAGACTTGATGTTCTGGATGAAGATTATAAAATGCTTGAAAAAGAAGCATATGAGCGTCTGATCGAAGACAATATGAGTCCGGAAGACATTGTGATCCAGCGTGTTGCTGATTGCCGGTATGAAGGTCAGGGTTATGAGATGAGGATTCCGGTCATCGGAGGAACAGTCACAGAAGACACGATCGAGAAAATGAAAGAATCTTTCCATGAAGTGCATAAAAAACAGTTTGGCCGGGCATTTAAAGAAGTTGCGGTTGAAATCGTAAATATCCGTGTGATCGGTACCGGAAAGATCGAAGACCTGAAAGCACTTGAAATCGAGAAAGGCGACGGAGATGTCTCCAGGGCAGTTGTTGACAGCCGTGATGTTACATTTAAAGTGGAAGGGAAACCGGTTCATATGGATACAAAAGTTTATGACAGGGCTTTATTTAAGGCCGGTGATGAAATCCAGGGACCGGCGATCATCAATCAGATGGATACAACAATTGTTGTAGAACCGGGATGTATCGGACATGTTAACGATTATGGAATTATTGTAATCGATATAAATGAGGCCACTTTGTAGAGAAATGGCTCATGCAGAAAGGAATGATATAAATGAGCAGTAAAATGATAGAAGGATTAAATATTCCAAGAGTTGAAGTAGATCCTGTTACTCTGCAGGTTCTCGGCGGATCCTTTAAGATGATCGCCCAGGAGATGGGAATGGTGCTTTACAGGATGTCTTATTCCAGTATCATTCGTGAATCTGAGGATATCGGAGCCGGTATCGTAGACATTACAGGCCGTCAGCTGTGTGAGAGCGAAAGTACACCGATGCATGTAGGCTCTATAGGTGGTAATGTGCGTGGTATTCTGACAAGATGGAAACTGGAAGATATACATGAAGGAGATATCTTTATCCATAATCATCCATACTATGGAACATCTCATTCTCCGGATATCCATATCTGTATTCCGATTTTTTATAAAGGTAAACTGATCAGTTTTTCCTGCGTACAGGCGCATCTGCTGGATAATGGTTCACATACTCCCGGTATGGACGTGTTCGCGAGGGATATCTATGCTGAGACCAGAATTTATTATGGACTGAAGCTGTATGAAGAGGGAAAGAGAAACGACCAGTTGTGGAGAATGATCCTGGATAATGTGCGTACCCCTTCTATGAATGAAAATGATCTGAAAGCGATGATCGCTTCAGCACAGCATGGTATCAAACGTTTCTGTGAATTGCTGGACAAATATACCGTGCCGGTTGTATTTTCCGCTATTGAAGACTGGATGGATTATTCGGAACGTATGCTGCGAAATGCGATCGCAAAAGTTCCGGATGGTACCTACTATGCGGAAGGTTATCTGGATAATGACGGCGTACACATGGACAAAATGTTGAAAGTTTGTACAACCACTACGATAAAAGGTGATTCCGTTACCATTGATCTGACCGGCAGTGCGGATGAGGTTTATACCGCATTCAATTGTTCTTTTGAAGGAACGACCATGACATCGATCAGCTATATTATGCACGCTTTGTTTCTGGATGACGATATTTATCAGCAGTATATCCCGCAGAATGACGGTATGCGTCGCCCTGTTACGGTTATAGCACCAAAAGGATGTATCTTCAATCCAAACTTCCCGAGAGCTACATTCTCCCGTTTTAACCAGGCAAATCTGCTGGCTGACTGTGTAATGCGGTCTCTGGCTGAAGTAATGCCTGACAGGGTATCTGCAGGAACCAGTGCTCATATCCATTTTGTAAGTTACAACGGCTTTAACGATGAAAAAGGAGAGTATTGGGTATATCTGGAAGTTGATGAAGGATCTTACGGCGGACGTTATGGTAAAGATGCGATCGATTCCTGTGATGCTCTGGTAGCAAATACAAGAAATGTGCCGATTGAAGAGATAGAATGGCATTATCCGTTACGCGTGGAACGTTATGAATTAAATCCGGAACAGGTGGCACCTGGTAAATGGAGAGGCGGTCTGGGTATCGTACGTGAGACCAGATTCCTGCAGGAAGGTACGGTTACCTGTGAAGGAGACAGACATATCGAATGCCCGAAAGGTATTTTTGGCGGTAAAGATGGAAGCCATGCAAGCTTGACGAAAAATCCGGGTACAGATCATGCAGTCAGCCTTCAGGCGAAACTGTCCGATGAGGAATTTTCCAAAGGAGATGTACTTCAGATCCGGACACCATGTGGAGGTGGTTATGGCAATCCATTTGAGAGAAACCCGCAGAAAGTTCTTGAAGATGTATTGGACGATTTTACAACCATTGAAGATGCGAAAGAATCCTATGGTGTGGTCATTGATCCTGAGACAATGACAGTTGACATGGACGCAACATTGAAGTTACGGGCATAATAAATAAAGATCAGGGAGTATATCATCAGGTCAAAGGAGACCAGGGTATACTCCTTTTTGATGATGAAAACAGATTGCAACAAGCCGGCGTTCATGAGCAGGCAGCAAAAGTGGATCGCGAATGTCCGCCTGGCTTTACCAGAAAAAGGAAGGGGACTGGGAACATGAAAAAACTGGAAATTGTAATACGACCGGAAAAAGTTGCATTAATGAAGTCAATCTTAAGTGAAGTTGGTGCACAGGGAGCAATGTTTACCAGTGTTTCCGGATACGGAAAGCAGAAAAGCCAGCAATATGTGTTTCGGGGAAAAGCGTACTATGAGCAGATTTTCCTGAAAACAAAAGTAGAAACGGTTGTCAGTGAAGAAGTGGCAGAAACGCTCATCGAACGTGTACTGCGGGAAATGCCAACCGGAGAGATCGGAGATGGAAAAATATTTGTATATGAAGTAGGCGATATCATCAGGATCCGCACAGGCGAACATGGTGAAGCTGCCTTGTAATCATAAAAGGAAAAGATATAAAAAGCAGTGATGGAAAGAAAAAACAGCGATGGAAAGGAGGCTTTTGTATGACTCCGGAGGAAAAGAAATTTATAGGCAGTACAGCATTATATGTGAAAGGTTTATCTAAAACTTTTGGCAGCAACCGTGCACTGGATCAGGTGGATCTGGTCATTATGCCAGGAGAGATCATGGGACTCCTTGGAAAAAATGGATGTGGTAAATCTACATTGATAAAGATTTTGTCCGGCTATCACGAACCGGACAAAGGAGGCGTACTTTACGTGAATGGCAGGGAAGTAAAACTTCCGCTGGCACCTGGAGAGTTTACAAAATACGGAATGAGTTTTGTCCATCAGGATCTTGGACTGGTTGATACGCTCACCGTTGCGGAAAACTGGATATTATCTGAGATTGCAACAAAAAACAGGGCGAAAATAGATTGGAAATCTACAAATAAAGATATTCAGGAAACTTTCCACCAGTATGGATTGGATATACAGCCGTCAACGCTCGTTTCCTCGCTGGGCCCGGTGCAGAAAGCAATGCTTGCCATTCTGCGTGCAGTTGTGAACCTGCATGATGCGCAGGAAGAGGGGCGTGGGCTGCTTGTGCTGGATGAGCCGACAGTATTTTTGCCTAAAACTGAAGTGGAGACATTGTTCCGTCTGGTTCGTTCCGTTGCCCAGCAGGGCATCAGTGTAATGTTTGTTTCCCATGATCTCGATGAAGTTATGAATCTGACAGATTCATTTACGGTCTTAAGAGATGGAAAAAATGTTGGAAATGGAACGACACAGATGGTGGACAAAAACAGCGTTATTGAGATGATCCTGGGAGAAAATCTGAAAGAATATCATGTAGAAGTAAAAGATGTGATTTCATTCCGGGAAAAGAAACCGGTTCTGGAAGCAAAACAGATCAGCGGACGCATAATAAAACCTATGGACTTTCAGGTATATCCGGGAGAAGTACTTGGTATCACCGGTCTGGTAGGATCAGGATTTGAAGAAATACCTTATCTGCTTTTTGGTGATGTGGCAGAAGGAAAGGGACATATCATATTTGGCGGACAGACCTGTTCACTGGAAAGTTTTACTCCTGAGAAAGCGGTGAAGGGCAGGATGGCACTGATCCCGGCTGACCGGAAAAATCTTGGTGGTGTACAAAGTCTGGAGATCAGTGAAAATATTATGATGCAGTCCATGAAACATTATCATCCGTTTCATCTGGACAAAAAAGCGATGCGGAAAAAAGCGCAGGCTCTGGTGAAGGATTATACCGTTTATCCGAGTGATATCAACCTGGAATTTTCGATGCTTTCCGGAGGAAATCAACAGAAGGTGCTCCTGGCAAAATGGATCCAGGAAGATCCTGAAATACTGATTCTTCATGAACCGACCCAGGGAATTGATATTGGAGCACGTCAGGCTATCTATAATCTGATAGAAGATTCTGTAAAGAAAAAAGGAATGACAGTTATTTGCTCCAGTTCGGATTATGAACAGCTGGAACAGATCTGTGACAGGGTGCTGATCCTGGTAAATGGCAGGATCATTGAAGAACTTGTGGGAAATGAAATTACAAAAAGCAGAATTACGGAATACTGTTATGCCAGTGATATCGAAGAACAGGTTGTGTAAGGTATGAGAGAACTAAAAAAGCCTGTTCCCCTTTAATGAACGGCGAATGCCGGTCAGGATTGGAAGAGAGAGGAGGGAAGCGTGAAAAACGCGGATTGATATGAAAAATACAAAAAAAAGAGGAGGAATTTCACCTTCTTTATTATTACAGAAATATGCGGTTATCATTGCGTGGATCATATTATTTATATCATTTTCCATCTGGATGCCGGGCGTGTTTAACAGTGGTCTCAATATAAAAACGATTCTTGGTTCGCAGGCTGTTCTGGTTGTAGCGTCTATGGCGGTATTGATTCCGATCATTGCAGGTGATTATGATATGTCAGTAGCAGCAACACTGACAGTTGTAAATATTGTAGTTGCAAAATTGAACGTAGATATGGGTATGCCGATTGGTGCCTGCATTGTGATTGGTTTGCTGATCGGAGCAGGAATTGGTGCAGCAAATGGATTTATCATTACCAGATTTAAACTGAATGCTTTTATTGTTACCATGGGTATGTATACGTTCCTTTCAGGAATTGCATTACTGGTCAGTCTGCAGACAATTACCGGAGTAGATCAGAAATTAAAAAATGCTGTTTATGTGAAAAAAATAATGGGAATTTCACCGTCGTTCTTTTATGCATTGATCATTACGGTCGTTATTGCTTATATTCTGACAATGACTACCCCGGGAAAACGGATCCTGATCGTGGGACGTGGAGAAAATGTTGCCAGATTATCGGGTATTAATGTTGAAAAAACACGGTTTCTCTGCTTCGTATTTTCAGGTCTTATAGCGGCGATCGGAGGTGTTATGTATACCGGTGTACTGGGAGGTGGAAGTCCTACCGGTGGCCTGGGCTATATGATGTCTGCATTTGCAGCAGTTTTTCTTGGTTCAACCTGCTTTAAACCAGGAAGATTTAATGCATTTGGAACAATCGTTGCAGTATATTTCCTTTCTTCGGGCACAAATGGTTTACAGCTTCACGGAGCACAGTCATATGTCACTTCATTATTTTATGGAGTAGCGCTGATCGTTGCAGTAATCTTTGCAGCTGTAGCAAAAACATCCCGGGAAAAGAGTGAAGTAAAGAAAGCAAAAAAAGAAAGTGCTGCAGGCAGCATAAAGAAAGAAAGTATCGCCTGAAAGAGCAAAGAGAGGTAGAAGTATGAAAAGAAAAAAAATATTACAGAGATTAATACTGGTTGCCTGCATTTCAACTCTGGCAGTTGGAATGTCAGCATGTGGAAATGAGTCTTCGGGAAATTCTTCCCAGACATCAGCGTCATCTGAGACAGGAGTTGATATTTCAGATGTCAAAGCTGAAGTGGAATCAGTGACAGGTACGCCGGAGTTTTTTGCACAGGATTTTGGCAGTGTTGATGCGGCGGCAGCTTTAAACGGAAAGAAAGTTATGCTTGTTGCATATGATTCCACAAATGACTGGTGTGTAAATTATGTCAAGATGGCAGAGCCGATTTACGAAAAATTAGGCGCTGCTGTGGAAATTACATATTGTGATGGTACCTCCGACAGTTGGATCCAGGCAATTCAGAGTGCCGTAAACCAGAAATATGATGCGATTGACCTGTTTGGTATTTCAGATATTGGTCAGCTGAGCAGCGCTATTGAAGAGGCAAAGGCTGCTGGTATTTATGTGCAGGACAGCCATGGCACAGACCTTTCAGATACTTCATCGAACAGTACGATTTCGATCGGCTGCGATTATGAGAAAGCTGGAGAACTTATGGCAATGGAAGTGATCAATGAAGCAGGAAGCGCAGATGCAGTGAATTGCCTTGTAGTGGCAGATGTAGGATGGGGTGCGGATGACAGCGTAAGAAAAGGCATTACAAAAGTATTTGATGAGTACGGATGTAAATATAGTGTGGCGGATGTGGCTATCACAGACTGGACAGAAGGAATTGGTACCGCAGTACGAAATGCTTTTATAGCAGACAGTACATATTCTTCCATGATTACCTACTATGATAATATGTGTATTTACGCAGTATCAGCACTTGAGGAACTGGGTATTGATCTGGATGATGTATATATTGGTTCCTTTAATGGAAATCCAAACATGATAGATTATATCAAAGATGGAGAAATGGACTTCGATCTTGGAGAAAGTACCGGATGGAGTGCCTGCCATGGTGTAGACTGTATGGCACGTTATTTTGCAGGACAGGATGTATTTAACGACTCCGGTTATGCAATGTATTTTATTAACAGCGAAAATATAGACGATTATATTGATCCGGAAACAGGAAAAGCTTCTTACGCATATGATGGTGTACAGGATGTATATTTAGATGGTTATTCTGAATTATGGGGCGTAGATCTGACAGGTGTTTTTGACAGCATCGAATAACAGGATCAGTGTACATGTGAGATCATAGAAAGTTTATAGATCACCTTCAGGCTATATAAAACAATAGCTTGGAGGTGATTTTTTTATTCGATAGAAAATTACGATGAATTTCCTATCAAATAAAAGCACTACGTGCAAACGATGCGCATTCGCACGAGAAGAAATTATTGCTTCGCAAGCGTGTTCGGCGCGGACAAGAAAGATGTGCTGTTGATAATTGTAGGCGCATAAGTCTGCAATAGCACACTTTCTTGAATAATAGGAAAGTTCGTTCTATGAAATAAAAATGCCACGCTATAATATGAATCGTATTTTGGTTGAGAAATAGCACAAAAAGAAGTATAATAAAACTCATGATTCGGGAAAAATCCCGCTGCAAAAAAAGCAGTATCTTCCACTTGAAGTGAAATTTTGTTATATGGAAAAATCACCGCACAGTGGACAGACTTTTTTTGCAGATTTTGAGAAGGAGTTTTTAAGAATGAGAGCAAGTGGTATTTTACTTCCGGTAAGCAGTTTACCGTCAAAATATGGAATCGGATGTTTTTCAAAAAGTGCGTTTGAATGGATTGATTTTCTGCAGGAGAGCGGTCAGACATTTTGGCAAATTTTGCCTTTGGGACCGACCAGTTACGGGGATTCTCCGTATCAGTCATTTTCCACTTTTGCGGGAAATCCATATTTTATTTCACTTGAGGAACTGATCGGGGAAGGACTTCTGACAAAAGAAGAATGTGAGGCAGTGCAGCTTGGCACGAATCCGTCCTATGTGGATTATGAGAAGCAGTATGAGAATAGAAATCCGTTGTTACATAAAGCATATGAAAACAGCAAAAAGCGAAATGATGCGGAATTCCTGAAATTTGAGGAAGAACAGAAGGAATGGCTGCCGGATTATGCTTTATTTATGGCATTGAAAGACGTTCATGACAAGCAGGCCTGGAACACCTGGGAGAGGGAACTGATTCAGAAAGAGCCGGAAGTTCTGGAAAAATACCGGGAAGAGCTTGCAGATGAGATCTGTTATTATGAATATCTGCAGTACTGGTTTTTAAAACAGTGGCTGAACGTAAAAAAATATGCAAATGAGCGTGGAATCAGGATCATTGGAGATATTCCGATCTATGTAGCTTTTGACAGTGCAGATGCATGGATGAATCCGGAATTATTCGAATTTGATGAAGATATGAACCCAATCGAAGTGGCAGGATGTCCGCCGGATGGATTTACCGCAGACGGACAGCTCTGGGGCAACCCGATCTACGACTGGGAATATCACAGGAAACAAAATTTTGCATGGTGGATCCGCCGTATCAAACACTGCGAATTATTGTATGATGTGGTTCGAATCGACCATTTCCGCGGTTTTGATGAGTATTATACGATTCCTTACGGCATGACAAATGCCCGTATTGGCGAGTGGAAAAAAGGACCGGGTATCGCACTTTTTAAAGAAGTGAAAAAACATGTGAAAAACATTGAAATCATTGCGGAGGACCTTGGCTACATGACACAGACCGTCCGTGATCTGGTGGCTGAAACGGGTTATCCGGGTATGAAAGTATTACAGTTTGCCTTTGGCGGTGGCAGTGACAACGAATATCTGCCGCACAATTATACACCGAATTCTGTTGTATACACGGGAACCCATGACAACGAGACTCTGATGCAGTATCTGGATTGCACACAGGATCATGTACGCAACCATATTCGGGAGTATATGAACCGCCCGCATGCATCCAATGGGGAACTTTGTGAAAACCTGATCTGGATGGCAATGTCCAGCGTTGGAAAATATTGTATCATTCCGATTCAGGATTATCTGGGACTTGGAAAAGAAGCACGTATGAACTTCCCGTCCACCCTTGGACATAACTGGGAGTGGCGTGTGCGTAAAGAGCAGCTGACACATGATCTGGCAGGTTACATTGGGCATATGACAGGTTTGTCTTACCGGTGGAGAATCGATCCGCCGAAAAAAGATGAGACGGATGAAAACGATACAGAAAAATAATTCGTTTTTTCTATAAAACTGTCTGGCTCTGGATAATTATGAAAAATTATGAATTCACGCCAGTTTACAATAAAAAATAAGGAATTTAAAATTATGCAGAAACAATATATTTTTACCAGGAATGGATTTTATCAGGAAGATACGGTAAGTTCTTCAGAAGACAGAGAGCAAACGGAAATTTTGTATGATATGGGAAATGTTGATAATCCATCCAAACTGACCGTTTCAGGATATTTTTTATACCTTGTATCGGACGCTTTTTTTAAAGAACTGACCAGACTTCCGGAGCTGGAGATCGCGCGGGAAAATGTAAAGGTGGAGCCGTCTCCTGAATGTATCGTGCGACTGCTCAATGCAACTCCTTATGCAATCGGAACAGAATTTATCGATGAAAAGTGGATCAAAAGTCGATTTTTGGAACTGGAACAGATTTTTCATACTCAGATTAAAAATTATCCGGGAACAGTGGCAATATATCTGGCAGAGAAAAATCAGAATCTGCATGTGCCGGAACGTATTTTTCTTCATCTTGTGGAAAATAAAAATGCGGATGCGCCATTTGCGTTTATTGCCACTTATGCTTCCATACAGAATGATGGAAGTGTGCAGCATATGCCGTTGAAGTATGCGCTGACAGAGTATCAGGATGATCGGGGAAAGCTGCTTACTCTTTTATCCAGCCTGAATCGTGCAGCAGAAGAATCTGATTTTATAGCGGAACTGATGAAGAGCGGTGAAATGTTTCATCCGCTGAAATTAACAGCAAAAGAGGCGTATTCTTTTCTGAAAGATATTGAAAAAATTGAAGCGACCGGAATATTATGCAGGATTCCAAACTGGTGGAGAAAGAAAAATTCCATGTTGTCTGTAAATGTGAAGCTGGGAGAAGAGCGACCGTCAATGGTAGGATTTGAAGCACTTATTTCACTTCAGCCGTCATTGGAGGCAGACGGTGTCGAACTGTCACAGACAGAGATTGAACAACTTCTCAGACAGACGGAGGGACTGGCATTCTTAAAAGGAAAATGGATTGAAGTAAATCATGAAAAGTTAAGAAAACTTCTGGAGATGATGGAAGATATTCCGGAGAGCCTGTCTTTTAGAGATGCAATACAATTGGAGATGGGAAATGATAAAATACTTCCGGATGTTGGAGTTGTAGTATCGAACGGAGAATGGCTGTCCAAAATGTTTCTTGATCTGAGAAATCCCAAAAGGATCCGGAGTATTGCTGTTCCGAAAAGTCTGCAGGCTACGTTGCGGCCATATCAGAAAAATGGATATACGTGGTTGAATTATATGAACCAGTTGGGTTTTGGCGCATGTCTTGCGGATGATATGGGTCTTGGAAAGACAGTGCAGGTTCTGGCTTATCTGGAAAGAATGCGAAAGAAAGATAAAAATGCGAAAGCATTGCTGATTGTTCCGGCATCGTTGGTCGGAAACTGGCAAAAAGAAAAAGATAAGTTCGCTCCGGCAATGGAATGTCTGATCCTGCATGGAAAAGTTTCGACGAAGCTGTCCGAGGAGGCAAAAGGAGAGTTACCGTTCCTCACGATCACAACTTATGGAATGGCAGCAAAGCTGGAACCGTTGAAAGCGAAAGAATGGGATTGCCTGATTCTGGATGAGGCACAGGCAATTAAAAACCCGACGACAAAGCAGACGCGGGAAATTAAAAAAATGAAGAGCAGGATGAGGATTGCGATGACAGGAACACCAATTGAGAATGACCTGACGAATCTGTGGTCTTTATTTGATTTTCTTAACCATGGTCTTCTGGGTGCATCAAAAGATTTTCATGAGTTTTGTAAAGGGCTGGAAGAACATCCCGAAAAGTATGCAAAACTCAAATCCATGATTACTCCATTTATGCTGCGTCGTCTGAAAACAGACAAACGTATTATTTCTGATCTGCCAGAGAAAGTGGAAATGCTGGAATATTCTGCGATGTCAAAAAAGCAGACAGTTTTATACCGGAAAGCAGTTTTTGATATGGAGCAGCGTGTCCTGGAGGCAGAGGGAATTGAGCGAAGAGGAATTGTTCTTGGAACAATCACAAAATTAAAGCAAATCTGTAACCATCCGGATCAGTATATGGGACAGGAAGATTACAATCCCGCAGACAGTGGAAAGTTTGCATTACTGAAGGAACTTTGTGAGACAATTTATGAGAAACGTGAGCGTGTGATCGTATTTACACAGTTTAAGGAAATAACGGAGCATCTTGCAGAGTACCTGACTGGGATATTCCATGCAAAAGGTTATGTAATCCATGGAGGGACACCTGTAAAACGCAGAACAGAAATTGTAGAAAAATTCCAGGGTGAGAGATATGTACCTTTCATTGTGCTGTCGGTCAAAGCAGCAGGAACCGGTTTAAATCTGACAAAAGCAAACCATGTGATCCATTTTGACCGCTGGTGGAATCCGGCTGTTGAAAATCAGGCAACAGACCGTGCATTCCGGATAGGTCAGACAAAAGATGTCATGGTTCATAAGTTCGTCAGCAAGGGAACAATTGAAGAAAAAATAGATGAAATTATCAATTCAAAGAAGGAACTTGCTGAAAATGTGATAGGTTCAGGCGGAGATAAATGGATCACAGATCTTAGCAATGAGGAACTGTTTTCTTTACTTCGACTGGATGAATGAGAGCGAATCCGTGAAGAGGCACTAAAGAACGGTGAAACGGAAAGGATAGATACATGAAAAAATACTGGGATGACAGTCAGCATTTTGAACAGCCAAGTGGTGATCTGTTAAAAAAGAATGCTGGTGCAAGTATTGCGAAACAGCGCAGAAATGGAAAAGAGGTTCATCCAATTATAGTTAGTGGAAGAAAGATTACAAAAACATGGTGGGGAAACGCATGGTGTGAAAATCTGGAAAGATATGCGGATTATGAATCGCGGTTGGAGCGGGGGAAACGCTATGTCCGAACCGGAACCGTTGTGGACTTACAGATAAAAAAGGGAAAAATTGAAGCCAAGGTACAGGGAAGACGAAAAACACCTTATAAGGTGGAAATCAGAATCAGTCCTCTGAATCAGGAGCGTTGTCAGAAAATCATCGAACAATGCAGTGAAAAAATCGAGAGTATGGAAGGATTACTGGCTGGAAATTTTCCACTCGCCATGAAAGAAGTGTTTATGGATGAGGGAGGTCTGTTTCCTGAACTGAAAGAAATAAGTTTTAATTGCAGTTGTCCCGACTGGGCACTCATGTGCAAGCATGTGGCGGCAGCCCTTTATGGTGTTGGAGTGAGATTAGATGAGAATCCGGCACTCTTTTTTGAACTCCGTGGGATAAGTATGGAAAAATTTATTGACGTGGCATTGGAAAACAGAGTAGAGACTATGCTGGCAAATGCACAAAAACCAAGCAGCCGTATTATGGAAGATGATGTAGATATTAAGCAGCTGTTTGGTGTACTCTAATTCTTGTTTGCCTGTGCAAGGAACAAAACGCAAAGTGATTCCCGCGAAAAATTTACAATGGTTCGCTTATGAAGATACTTTGCGTTTTGTTCCATTTATGTGACGGCACTGCGAGCCCCTTGTTTGTCTTAGCTGCCGGCCTAAAGATAAGCAATAGCACAAACAAGGATTTAATCTTCAACGGCATAAGCCGAAGCTCCGTTCTCTAGAAAATTCAGACCATTCATCGTGATCCCCATCAGCAGCTTTCCGACCTGCTCAATAGAGAGTTTATAATTGCTGCACACCCAGTTTTCAAGAATCCCGATCACTCCATTGGCCAGATATGCATAGGAATAATCAAGCATTGTTGTGTCTGCATTCGGATAAATTTTCTGCCAGACACGCATACTGTTGTCATAGCCAAGATAAATAAGCTGTCTGATAAAGGAAGAATCTCCGTGTGGTCCGATCAGCACCTGGCAGAGATCGCGGTTCTGGTCAATGAGCTTAAGGAGATCTTCAAACCAGTTATCATTAGCGAGTGTAACTACGATATTTTCAAACAGTTCATTCTGAATCTGCGTCAGCAGCGCATACACGTCTTCATAATAAGAATAGAAGGTACTGCGGTTGATGTCTGCCATCTTGCAGATATCCGTTACTGTGATTTTATTCAAAGGTTTCTCTTTTAACAGGTCAAAAAGTGCCTGCCGAATTACCGATTTCGTATATTTTGTGCGGCGGTCTGTTGCCATTTTCTGGTTCCTCCTTTGTTTCCTTTCCTTATTATAATATCCAGTCATATATAGCTGAAACTTGCTCTATGGATTTGACTGTCCGGGTCAAACGCATGTGAGACCTGATGGTGTGTGATTCTGGCCAGTGTAAGCCGACACAGTCTTCTAAGAATTATTGCACTCTTTTTTACACTTTTTTGCTTTATCACACCAAATCGAGATACATTCAAAACAGGAATTATCTGATAGTCAATCTACTTAAAAACTGTAAATTATCCAACAAAATAAAGGCGAAATGTGGGAAAATTGACAGAAAAAATCAAATTGACGGTTGATATTTAACTTAAGTTTATTATAATATACAAGAGTTGAAAATGCAACATGTGTTGTCAAAGACACGGATGTTGCGTAAGAAACATATGTTATATAACGGACACGTTTTTATAATCGTAAAAAATAGTAGGTGTCTGTTTGAAAAAGCATCTGAAATTCAGGAAACAAACAGCTTTTTAACCAGATGGGGTTCTATGGCAGTTGTTTGGTTAAGAGCAGGTAACGATGGCGGAGTGTAATGATCCGCTTGACTGATGGTTAATGGGAATAGGAAAGGAGAGCATATCGTGGCAAGTTTATCACATACTATGCAGAGAAAAGCGTTCAGCGCAGCAATCGACGTTGCTTTAAAAAGACTGAACAAAGACAGAGAAAAAGGATTACTTCAGATCATCGATCTGGCTCAGAGATTCATGGGCGACAACTTCAAACCGGAAGCATATGAAGGTGCAAAAAAAATCGTTCAGAATCCGGATCACAAATGGATGAAATTCGTAAACACTATGCTTGACGAGTTAGATCCGAACGTAGCAAAAATGACAGCTTTAAACCTTGGTTTTGAGGCTGCTTTCTATGGTACAAAAACAATCCGTAAAATGCGTGAGGTTCACCACTGCAATATTCCGTGGCTGATCCTGATGGACCCGACAAGTGCATGTAACTTAAGATGTACAGGATGCTGGGCAGCAGAGTACGGTTACAAGCTGAACCTTACATACGAAGAGTTAGACAACATCGTAACACAGGGTAAAGAGCTTGGTATCTACTTCTACATGTTCACAGGCGGAGAACCGCTGGTACGTAAAGCAGATATCCTGAAACTTTGTAAAAAACATCATGATGTAGCATTCCACAGCTTCACAAACGGAACACTGATCGACGAAGAGTTCTGTAAAGAAGTTCAGAAATTAGGAAACCTTTCTTTCTCTCTGAGTCTGGAAGGATTTGAGGAAGCAAACGATGGCCGTCGTGGTCAGGGTATCTTCCAGAAAGTTCTGGGCGCTATGGATCTGATGAAACAGTACGGTCTGTTCTTCGGAACATCTGTATGTTATACAAGAAAGAACATGGATGCAGTTACATCTGATGAGTTCTTTGATCTGCTGATCGAGCACGGATGCCGTTACTCCTGGTATTTCCACTATATGCCGGTAGGAAACGAGGCTGATGTAGAGCTGATGCCGACGATGGAGCAGCGTGAGTACATCTACAAACGTATCCGTGAAGTTCGTGCATTTGAAGGAGGAAAACCGATCATGCTCATGGACTTCCAGAACGATGGTGAGTTCGTAGGCGGATGTATCGCCGGTGGACGTAACTATTTCCACATCAACGCAAACGGAGATGCTGAGCCATGTGTATTCATTCACTACTCAGGAGCAAACATCCGTGAGAACACATTGCTTGAGTGTCTGCAGCAGCCGTTATTCATGGCATACAGAGACAACCAGCCGTTCAACGACAACATGCTTCGTCCGTGTCCGATGCTTGAGAACCCGGAGAAACTGCAGGAGATGGTTCGTGAGACTGGTGCAAAATCTACTGATTTACAGTCTCCGGAAAGCGCAGAGCACCTTTGCGGAAAATGTGAGCCGTACGCAGCTGAGTGGAAAGAACATGCTGACAAGATCTGGGCAGAGCATCCATTCGTAAAGAAAGGCTACAAGAACTACAAGAGCGAGATCGAAGGAACTGACGCAAACTAAGGACAGACAACAGGAGGAATAAAAAGATGGACGTAAAACACGCTGCAGCAAGAAAGTCATTTGAACTGGCTTTCTCAGGAGTTTATAAATACATCAACAAAAATAAAGAAGAAAACCTGGTTAAACTGATGAACCTGGCAAACAAGATTGCAGGAAAGAACTTCCCACAGTATTTCTGGGACAATGCAAATGAGGTTCTTGGTGATCCGGAGCAGAAATGGACACAGATGATCTATGATGCTTTGGAGAGACTTCATCCAAACATCGTAAAACAGCATGTATTGAACATGGGATTTGAAGCTGGTCTGACAGGTTTCAAAAAAGTAAAAGAGAACCGTGAAAAATATGGATGTAACGTGCCGTGGGTTATCCTGATGGATCCGACCAGTGCATGTAACCTGAAATGTACAGGATGCTGGGCTGCTGAGTATGGTCATCAGCTTCAGTTAAGCAACGAGGAACTTGACAGAATCATCACAGAAGCAAAAGAGCTTGGTATCCACTTCTTCGTATTAACAGGTGGTGAGCCGATGGTTCGTAAAAAAGATATCCTGATGCTTGCTGAGAAACATAACGACTGTGCATTCCACATCTTCACAAACGGAACACTGATCGATGAGGAGCTTTGTAAAGAAGTTCAGAGACTTGGTAACTTATCTTTCGCTCTGTCTGTAGAGGGATATGCAGAGACAAACGACGACCGTCGTGGACAGGGTGTATTCGAGAAAGTTATGCACGCTATGGATCTGATGAAAGAGCATGGTCTGTTATTCGGTACATCTATCTGCTATACAAGCAAAAACTATAGAGTAGTTACATCTGATGAATTCCTTCAGATGCTGGTAGACAAAGGAGCAATCCTTTCCTGGTTCTTCCATTACATGCCAGTTGGAAAAGACGCAAGTACAGACCTGCTTCTGACACCGGAACAGCGTGAGTACATGGTTGAGCGTGTTCGTTTCGTACGAAGCAGAAAATGCCCGATCAAACTCTTTACACTGGATTTCCAGAACGATGCTGAGTTCGTAGGCGGATGTATCGCCGGTGGTAAGAACTACTTACATATTAATCCGAACGGTGATGTAGAGCCATGTGTATTTATTCACTACTCCAACATCAACATCAAAGAGCATTCCCTGCTTGAGTGCTTACAGCAGCCGCTGTTCATGCAGTATCATGACAATATGCCGTTTAATGATAACCAGCTTCGTCCATGCCCGATGCTTGAGAATCCGGAGATGATCAAGAAGATGGTAGAGGCTTCCGGAGCTCATTCTACAGATATGCAGGCAGAAGAGCCGGTTGACAGCCTGATCGCAAAAACAATTCCGTATGCAGAGAACTGGAAACCAGTTGCTGACAGATTATGGAAAGAGCGTCAGGATGAAGTCGCAGAGGCAAGAAAAGAGCGTTTTGAGAAATACGGTGAGTAATCCACAGAATTAAGTAAGCCCGGATCGTGAGATCCGGGCTTGCTTTATGCTCTTTTTTAACCTAACAGCAGTAAGCTGAATACGAGTGTGAACAGCGCTACTGTCTCAACGATACCAACTACGATGAAGTAGTTCGCGGTACCTTTACCGGTTGCTCCCAGTGCATCTGCAGCAGCTGCTGCGCATTTTCCCTGGAATAATCCGGAAAGACCGATTGCAAGTCCGCCAAAGAGACCAACACCGAGTGCCATACCTGCATCTACGTTTGCAGATTTGATGAAGTTCATAAGAAGGAATCCGTAAATTGTCTGTGTCAGCGGTGCACCTGCAAAAGCGATCATAATGAACGGTGCTGCTTTACCACTTGCATAACACTTTTTCCAAGCTCCAACTGCTGCCATGCCGGCAAATCCTGCACCAAATGCAGATCCTGCTGCTGATAAACCAAGTGCGGCTGCCATACCTATAAATGCGATATTCATAATAATTCTCCTTTTTTAAGCTGATTTTATTCAGAAATGATTTTTCACATTCCTGATGCGGGATGCACATCATGCAGCGTATTGCATAAATTCTTTTTGCATCCTGTGCTAATTTACTACTTTTTAATCTTTTCGTTTACTTTAAATGGTTCGTATGCAATTCCTGTCCACTCCAGACCGGC
Organism: Dysosmobacter segnis; assembly: GCA_963659325.1. Classification (GTDB taxonomy): domain Bacteria; phylum Bacillota; class Clostridia; order Lachnospirales; family Lachnospiraceae; genus Eubacterium_I. The sequence continues at coordinate 13,344 of CAVKTR010000001.1, read as the reverse complement.
CTGTCCGGAAAATTCCAGTACGTTTAATCGGACACCGTGTACAACGACAGAAAGGAAGCACATGATAATATTTAATCCGTGTCCGATCAGTACGACGACAACACCGAGAATGATGAGCGGTCCGTGGAATCCTGATGCAATACCGTTGAAACTCTGAGAAATGGCAAATCCTGCCATACCTACCGCAAACAGACGGATGTAACTCATGACGTTACCAAAGCAGCTGATCGTATTCAGGAAGACGGTAAATGCGTCAGCAAGACCGGATTTTAAACCCTGTCCGATTGTTTTGTCCGGTGACATGCCACCAAAGAGTACGACCAGGATAAATGCTACGCCGATCATTACGAAGACAGGTTTGATATTGAGTGCTTCACCGATAACCAGATACAGTGACAACAGATACATACCAATGACTGCAATCAGCCAGCCAAGGTCTGCCACCCAGCTCAGGTTCTTTTCGCTCAGTTTCTTCTTGATCGCGATCAGGCTTCCCAGAGCCATCTGGATTGCTCCGATGGTGAAGGAAAACTTCATGATGGCATTCTGCTGAGTTGTAGAAGTCACGCCGAAGAGTTCCGGGTAATTTGAAAATTCAGGAATTACCAGAGCTTTCAGGAAAGGTACATCCATGGCTTTTTCCATACCAAACCATGTACCTGTGACGGCACCCCATACGATGGTTGCAATAGAAAGAACCAGTAACAGGTATATTGTAGTATTAAGTTTTTTTGTTTTTGCTGCAAGAGCAATTGTTGCGATCAGGATCAGGCAGCCGTAAGCCGCATCACCGATGATCATTGCAAAGAACAGGGTAAAAAACAGGAAAAACCAGAGGGAGATATCTGACTCCCGGTAGCCCGGAAGGATTCCAAGGATATTAAATACCGGCTGGATCAGTCCGGAAACTTTTCCATATTTTACTTTGGTAGGAATGTCCGCATCATCCTCTGACACGTCATCCATGGCCCATGCCCATTTATGCTCTGTTGCTGCAGTTTTGAATTTCGGAAGATCTGATTCCGGAAGGTATCCGGAAATCCATACAAAATCTGCATCATTTTCTGCTGTTTCGCTTGCGGAAGAATAGTTTTCTGCATTTTGCGCTTTCAGCATCTGAATCTGAAAACTTGCATCATAGATGCTGGATTTTTTTAGTGTTTCCTCACATGTACCGATTTCTGCCCGGCAGCTTTCGATTTCTGCGGTCAGCGCATCGATGCCTTTTTCCGGGAGAGTAAATTCTGCTGCCGGAATTGTGACCGGAAGTGTTCCTAGTACCGCGACAGTGTGCGTTTTGTCCACAGGGGACAGTGCAATCATTTTAATTTCAGGATCCTGTAATGCAGTCTGGTATTCGTTTTTTCCGAGACGGTAGAAGTGGAGATCATATCCATCTTCTTTGAGGCGTTTTACCTCTTCCGGCGAAAAATTGCCCCATGCATTGATTCGTTCAAGCTCAGCGTTGGCAGCACTGATTTCCTGCTCCAGCGAGGATTTTCTGTCCAATGCAGTTAATACATTCTGATACATTTCCTCAAATTCGGAATCAGAGAGAACCGGTGTGGAATCTTTTCTATTCTTTTTATCCGTTGCATATTCTGCCAGGACAGCTGCTGTTTTGGAAAGTGTCGTAAAACGTTCGGTAGCTGCCCGTTTGGGACTTTTCTTTTCCGCCAGATGTAAGAGCCCGAGTGATCGAAGTCCGTCAAGCATCTCGTCTTTTCGGGAGACGGATGACACGACGCAGACCATTTTCATTTTCTCTATCATTGTGCCGCCTCCACTAATTTTTTCTTTGAAATCTTTCCGCGGACAACAGCCGCTGTCTGCTGATCTCCAAGGAAAACGCCGATCATGCGGATATTTTCCCTGGCTTCCGGAATCTTGACTTTTTCAAACAGGTTGACACGCTGAGAAGTAGAGCGTAACTCTTTTTCCAGAAGCGCTTCCTGTTTGCGCAGTGTTGATACCAGAGCATCCAGACGTGCGATCTCGCGGAGTTTTATAATAGCAGTGTCCACCCACAGAGGATAGTCGTCCACATCGTAATCGATGTCTTTGAAGGTCAGTTCCTGAAAGGCAGGAACTGTGACACCGGCGATGTTCTCATTCTTACAGATGACGGTATCCGGCTGTACCAGGTGATCGAGTTTTTTGCTTTCATCGAAGATCTCGTTTTCGGCAAATACTGCAACCCAGTCATCCAGGTCACCGATCATCTGAGCACGTTCGACTTCCTTCTGGTCCAGATCAGCTTTTGTCTTTGTAATGACAGCCTGCAGCTGCTGTTTTTTCAACTGCAGGGTAGGAAGATAACGCTGATACTGTTTCAGGCGGTCTTTCTGCACCTTCTGCTCATTTTTTGTAAGTTTGATAGCCATCAGCTGCTCCTTTTATTTTAATGCTTCTTTGTTTGGCCATCTCTCCTGCAGAAGACTTGTCTTCAAACCGGTTTCGTTTGGCTCGAAGCACTCTGCAAGGATTTCCCAGCCAAGATCAAGTGCATCCTCAAGTGGAATGTTTACACTGAGGTCCATAAGTTTTGTCTCGAAAAGCTCACCGTATTTCAGAAGCTTTTCATCCCAGTCACTCATCAGGAATCCCATGGATTTCTTCTCAAGAGCTTCCTTATACTGGGAGTACAGACGGATCATACCATCCATCAGTGCACGGTGGTCATCACGGGTCTTGCCGTTTACGTTCTGTTTCAGACGGGAGAGAGAACCGAATGGCTCAATGTGTCCGTTTTTCAGATAGTACTGACCTTCTGTGATATAACCGGTGTTATCAGGTACCGGGTGAGTTACGTCATCACCAGGCATTGTGGTAACACCAAGGATTGTGATGGATCCGGCGCCTTCGATATCAACGGCTTTCTCATAACGGGAAGCCAGGCAGCTGTACAGATCGCCCGGATAACCTCGGTTGGAAGGTACCTGTTCCATGGTGATCGCCATCTCTTTCTGTGCGTCGGCGTAGTTTGTCATATCGGTAAGCAGTACCAGGACTTTTTTTCCACCCAGGGCAAACTGCTCTGCGACAGCAAGTGCCATATCCGGAACCAGTGTACATTCAACGGTCGGATCGGAAGCGGTGTGGATAAACATAACAGTGTGGCTCATGGCACCGCCCTTTTCCAGGGTATCACGGAATGCCAGATAATCGTCATATTTCAGTCCCATACCACCTAAAACGATGACATCTACTTCGGCCTGAAGTGCAATACGGGAGAGCAGTGCGTTGTATGGCTCTCCGGAGATAGAGAAGATCGGAAGTTTCTGACTCTCTACCAGTGTGTTGAACACGTCGATCATCGGGATACCGGTACGGATCATGTTTTTCGGTAAAATACGTTTTGCCGGGTTAAAGGACGGTCCGCCGATCGGGATCATATTCTCGGTCAGTGCCGGGCCGTGATCTCTTGGAACGCCTGCACCGTCAAATACTCGTCCAAGCAGGTGATCGGAGAAGGAAACCATCATAGGTCTGCCAAGGAAGCGGACCGGATCGCTGGTTCCGACACCCTGTGCACCTGCAAATACCTGAAGGGATACCAGGTCTTTATCAAGTTTTATAACAGTCGCGTAACTGTCACCTACGAGAGCAAGGTCGCCCAGACGGACATCTTTTGCTCTGACAGTAACTACGTTACCGACAATTGATTCAATTTTTGTATATACTTTCTGCACTCTAAAATCCTCCTACTCAACAGCTTTTGATTTGTAGAATTCTGAGATTTTCTTTTCCTGTTCGTAGAATTCCGGTGATTCGAATTCTGTACCGTGCCAGTCAAGAAATTCCTGTCTTAACTGGTTGAAGAAACCTCGGATCTCATTTTTGTCATCCAGATCATAGGATGCCATCAAAGCATCGTAAAGGATGCCGAATTCTTCACGCTGTCTGTCCGGAGAGCATGCTGCATCGATCGGATCGAAGGAGTTCTGCTGCAGATATACGGAATCGAGAAGCTCGCCCTTCTGATAAATAATGTAGTCTTCTGCGGAAGTTCCTTCCTCACCAACTACCTTCATCATCTGGTTGATCTCATTTCCTCTGTGCAGAATGGAACGTGCTTCTTCCATGCGGGCCATATCGACAACGCCATCGTATTTGGACCAGGAATCCATCGGATGGATCGCCGGGTATTTACGGGCATCGGAACGCTCTCTGGAAAGTCCGTGGAAAGCACCAACTACCTTCAGGGTTGCCTGTGTAACCGGCTCCTCGAAGTTACCACCTGCCGGTGATACGGTACCACCAATGGTAACGGATGCGATTTTGCCGTTTTTCAGTCTTACTTTACCTGCACGCTCATAGAAAGAAGCGATGGTGGACTCAAGGTAAGCCGGGAATGCCTCCTCACCAGGAATCTCTTCCAGACGTCCGGACATCTCACGCATGGCCTGTGCCCAGCGGCTGGTGGAATCTGCCAGCAGAAGAACATCCAGTCCCATCTGTCTGTAATACTCAGCCAGAGTTACGGCAGTGTAGCAGGAAGCCTCTCGTGCGGCTACCGGCATGGAAGATGTGTTACAGATGATGATGGTACGTTCCATCAGGGATCTGCCTGTTTTCGGATCTTCCAGTTCCGGGAACTCTTTTAAGATCTCTACAACCTCACCGGCACGCTCACCACATGCTGCGACGATAACGATATCGGCCTCACCGTTTTTCGCTTCCATATGCTGCAGTACGGTTTTTCCGGCTCCGAATGGTCCAGGAACACAGAAGGTTCCGCCTTTTGCTACCGGAAGGAAAGAGTCGATACAGCGAATCTGTGTTACCAAAGGTTCGTCCGGGCGAAGTCTTTCTTCGTAACATTTTACTGCCTGTTTGATGGGCTGGGAGATGACCATGCTTAAGTTTTTCTCCTCACCGTTGCCATTTTCGATGACACAGATGGTTGCTCTTACATGGTAAGAACCTTTTTCTTCGATTGATTTTACTTTCCAGTCATGACCTTTTAACGTAAAAGGAACCATGATCTCATGTGTGAATAATCCTTCCGGGACACTTCCGATGGAGTCGCCGGCCTCTACGGCATCACCGACTTTAACGGATGGGGTAAATTCCCATTTTCTGTCCGGAATCGGGTCAAGATATACACCTCGCTCAAGGAAGAATCCGCACTGCTCGGCCAGATCCGGCAACGGATTCTGCAGACCGTCAAATACCTGTGTGAGCAGACCCGGTCCAAGTTCTACGCTCATCAGTTCACCGGTAAATTCTACTGGGTCTCCGACTTTAATGCCGTTTGACATTTCGTAGATCTGCATGCTGGCTACGTCGTTGTTGATTCGGATAACCTCGCCTTTTAAGCGTTTTCCGTCAACAAGGATATAACCAACTTCATTTTTATGAACGGCACCTTCAAAGCTGACATTTGCCAGGTTGCCGTTAATACCAGTTACATATCCTGTTACTGTTTCCATTCAATTTTCTCCTGTTATCAATAGTTTTCCGTTTTATCAGCGAAGATGTATTTCTTCTATAACTGATAAACGCGCTGCTGCACCTGATCAAAAAGACGTTTGAATTCTTTTTTGCCTTTTTCCTGTACAAAACAGTTCTGGCGCTCCAGCAGTTTCAATTTCACCGCATACCCAAAGAGATATACATCGTCAAAGGTATGCAAACCTACCAGGGAATCAAGATTTTCGAATTCGTAATCCAGCAGGATCTTTTCTGCTTCCAGCGGATTCTTCGCCGCAAGCACCGTTCCCACTACCTGGGTGAGCACTGCATCCTTATCGTAGGATTTCAAGTAGGCCCGTCCAAGGTTCGCACTTCTCTGATAATTCAGTTCACTCATCAGGTTGTTGAAAAAAACAGCCCAGTCTTTTAAGAGTGGTCCCTCATCAGAGGAGAGGGTGAGATTACTTAAAAATTCGTATTTTGATTCACTTACATTCGACTGGCACATACAAAGAAACTCTTCATAAGAAAATGGCATATCACCATCTGTGCTCAGGTCTGGCAGGCTGGATATCAAATAATAATATGAAGCCATAAGCACCTCCTGTTAGAAATCAAGATTTCTGAAGTATGGCATCAGCATCTGCATGATCTCATCATCGGAACAGTCAAAATACCCGGAACCATCCTTTGCTGACAGGCGGAATCCTGCGTGCACTCCCCTGGATGGTCTGATCTCGAGACCATTTTTGATTTCTTCTGCAAGTTCTGCTTTCAGAGCATCACTTACTTCTGCAACTTCTACGGAATAACTATCTACCCCTTCATCTGTAATAACAGCTTTGATTAATTTCCCAAGAGCAGCGTCAGAGAGATTGTCTTTCACTTTTGCAGAAAGAATTTTTTCGAATTCTGCTTTCACTTCGGTTTTGAATGCAAGCATCGCATCACGTTTTGCCTGCTCTGCGCTGATGGCAGCACTTTCTTTCAGAATACTGATTTCTTTTTCTGAAGCTTCCTGAATACTTTTTGCTTCAGATTTTGCATCTGCGATAATGGCATCTGCTTTTTCCTTAGCTTCTGAAATAATCGATGCTGCTTCTGCATTGGCTGCATCAATTCCGTCTTTGCGGATGGAGGAAACTAAGTCCTGAATCTGTAATTCCATATGTTCACTTCCCTTCTTATATTAAAATTGTACTGAATTAAATACAATTTAGAATTCATTATAATATACAATGATTAGACTTGCAAGCCTTATTTTTGATTGTCATAATTTAGACAATCTTACTGATTAGTCTGTCAAAAATTAAACATATTTCACAAAAATGTGTATTTTTTTAAGAACCCTTTTGGGAACGGCTTTTCTTGTGCAAAGTTATGGGCATATGTTATACTTTTGCCTATGAGAGAAAATGAGGAATTAAAGCGGCGGATGCTGGATCTGGCCAACCGCTGTTATCAGCAAAATATTTATACGTTTTCCGGGTTCTTGAATGCAGCCGAAGTATCGGATGTATATGCCATGGAACGGGAACTTGATTTTGTACCATGGAAACTGTTTGGCGGCACGGAAGGCTGCGAACGGCAGATGCTGCGGTTCGGGTCAGAAGAAACTTTAGGGTATGAGGAGGAGTTTCCCATCAGCTGCGTAGTGATCCGCCCGTCGGCACCGAAATTCGCGGAGGAGTTAAGCCACCGGGATTTCCTGGGTGCATTGATGAATCTTGGAATAGAGCGGGATGTTCTTGGTGATATTATTGTCAGGGATGCAGTAGGTTATGTATTCTGTGAGGATGCCATGGCGGCTTATCTGGCGGAGCATATCACCCAGGTGCGCCATACATCCATGACCACAGAGATCACAAAGGAATGTCCCAAGCAGGCGGCCCCGCAGTTTGCAAAAGAAGAATTCGTGGTCAGTTCCAATCGGTGTGACGCAGTGGTAGCCAAGGCGTACAAATTGTCGCGCACCCAGAGTACGGAACTTTTCCGTGCAGGAAAAATATTTGTAAATGGCAGACAATACGACCGGAATAGTGGTATACTGAAAAGCGGAGACATTGTGTCCGTGCGTGGATTCGGAAAATTTGTGTTCCGGGGCTTTTTGCAGGAGACAAAAAAAGGAAGGATCCGTGTGGGCATTGCCCGATATGTGTAAGCGTATACAATTGATCTCGCATAAATATCGGAACTATATCAGTAAATAGTGATCTGATAAGGGGTGTTATGAGAGAAAGTAAAAAACAGGGATGTAATGAATTCTATGAGTAAAGAAGAAAAAAAGCAGCTGAAAGCTGAGAAAAAACAGCAGAAAGCGCAGGAAAAGCAGGCGCGGAAAGAAGCCCGGTCTGTTTATAAGGAAACAAAGGGAGGCAAAGACCGTGAGATCAAGTGGGGAAAACTTGACAACACGGCGCATCTTTTTCCGGTTATCGCTGGGGAAGGCATGACAAATGTCTACCGTGTGGCGATCATTTTAAAAGAAGAGATTCAGCAGGATCTGCTGCAGCAGGCACTGGACATGGTACTGCCGAAGTTCTCTGTATTTAACTGCAGACTGCGCCAGGGCATGTTCTGGTACTATTTTGAAGAAAACGGGAAAAAATCACCGACGGTGCTTGAGGAGCACACGTATCCGTGCCGTTACATTGATGAACACCGCAACCGGAGCTATCAGTTCCGTGTGACTTATTACGGATGCCGCATCAATCTGGAGGTATTTCATTCCCTGACGGACGGCAACGGGGCCTTAAATTTCCTGAAGGAGCTGACGTATCAGTATCTGCGTCTGGCGCATCCGGAGCTTGGTGAAAAGTATGGAAACCGGCTGCACAAGGACACTTCACTGAATACGGAAGACAGCTTTTTGCAGAATTATAAAAAGAGTCGGTTTGAAAAATCCTACAAATCGGAAAAAGCCTATATTTTAAAAGGCAGCATGTTCCCGGAAGGAAAAATGGGAATCATCCATGGATATATGCCGGTGGATGCGGTGAAACGTGCGGCGAAGAAATACGGTGCCACCATCAATGAATTTCTGGTATCGGTATTTATCTGGGCGATTTATCAGGAATATTTAAAGGGAATGCCGTCCAAACGGCCGATTACCACCAGTGTTCCGGTAAACCTGCGGCCGTATTTTAATTCCGTGACGACGAAAAACTTTTTCGTTATGGTTACCGCAACCTTTCATCCAAAGGCAGAAAATCAGCCCTTTGAGGATGTCATCGCAGAGGTAAAAGAATCCCTGCGGGAGCAGATCACGAAGGAACATCTGGAGGATATTTTTTCCTATAATGTAACCGGAGAAAAGACCATGATCCTGCGGACCATTCCGCTGGTGTTTAAAAAGATCGGTATGAAATACATTTACAATATGGCGGCAAGTGCCAATACAGCCACCATCACAAACCTTGGAAATATCCAGGTGGCGCCGGAATACGAGGATTATGTGGATCATTTCAGTGTCATCCTGTCACGTTCCAAAGGACAGAATCTGAAGATGTGTCTGTGTTCTTATAAGGGCACACTGACATCCACGATCTCATCTGTGATGAAAGATACGAAACTGCAGAAAGCATTTTACCGTTATCTGGTGGCAAATGATATTCCGGTAACAATAGAAAGTAATGGTGTGTATTATGAATAAATGTTGGAACTGCGGAGTGGAATTTATCGATCCGACCAACGTATGTCCGCTTTGCAAATGTATTACGGAGCGGGACGGAGATGAGGTGCTGGAAGTGAAGCCGACCTATCCGTTTCATCCGGAAAAAGAAATGAAAAAAATTCAGCTGGCGCTGAGCATTTATACGCTGGCTGCCATTGTTGCGGAGGCCATTCTGGTGATCATTGATTTTCATGTGGGAGACCGGATCGGCTGGTCCATCATGACCGGAGCTTGCATGGTGTATGCGTATATTACACTGAAATTTTCGATTCAGAAGCACAACGGGTATCAGTTTAAAATATTGCTGCAGACGTTGCTTGGCGTGGCCGTCGTGGTACTGATCGATTTTTTGACAGGATTTTCCGGCTGGTCAGTAAACTATGTACTGCCATCGGCTTTTATCCTGATTGACGTGGCCATCATCGTTCTGATGATCGTAAACAGCCGAAACTGGCAGAGTTATATTCCGATGCAGCTGTTGATCATTGTACTGAGCATTATTCCATATATTTTACATCATTTTGGAATTTCCAGTGACAGTATCATGTGTCTGATCGCGCTGTGTGTAGCTATTTTTGTATTTATCGGCAGCGTGATTCTGGGAGGACGCAGGGCCAAGGATGAGTTGTACCGCCGTTTCCATGTATGATTTGTGGGAGCAAAAAAGGATTTATAGGAGAGAAGTGAATGTTACAGACTGACAACAGTATTCGCGGAAAAGTAATGCGTGAATTGATTGCAAGAGTCGCATCCGACAACCTGATCGGCAGAAAGTTAAAAAGCGGCGAACTGCGCAAAAAGATGACGGAGCCGGAGTGGAGAGTGCCGGAATTTTACAATCTGCGCGTGATTGAAGAGAAAAATTGCCGTCTGGAATTATTAGAATGTGAAGTAAAAAACGAGCGCCTTGTGCTGCTTCAGCTGCATGGTGGCGGATATATCGGGGGAATGCGCAATGCGTACCGCAGTTTTGCGGGACTTTACAGTGAACTGGGCCGGGGCATGAGCGTTCTGACGGTGGATTACCGTGTGGCACCGGAGCATCCGTATCCAGCGGCACTGGAGGATGCCATTACCGGTTATAACTGGCTGCTGCAGCAGGGCTGGCAGGAGCATGAGATCGTGGTTGCCGGAGATTCCGCCGGTGGCGGACTGGCGCTGGCACTCTGTATGTATCTGAAAAATCAGAACCGGAAGCTTCCGGCGGGACTCATCTGTATGTCCCCATGGACGGATCTTACCCAGTCCGGTGCGTCCTATGACTTTAATTATGAAAGGGATCCGCTGTTTGGAAATACAAGAGACAGCCTGATCTACAGCAAGGACTATATTCAGGACGAAGATCCGACCAATCCGTATATATCCCCACTTTATGGAAACTTCAGCGGTTTTCCGCCGATGCTGATCCAGGTGGGAAGTTATGAGATGCTGCTGAGTGATTCTGAACTTGTGGCAGAAAAGGCGAAACGCGCCGGCTGCAAAGTACGGCTCAGTGTGTACGAGGGAATGTTCCATATTTTCCAGATGGCGATGCTGATGATCCCGGAATCAAAACATGCATGGCAGGAGATCGGACGGTTCTTAGAGATTATCGAACATCATCTTCCGGCAGAGCATCTGGATGAGGAAGACAAGGAAATCGAGTCCAAATTTGGAGAAGTGGAATATGAATAAATTTACTGATTGCTGTCTGTGTCCGAGAAACTGTCATGTGGACCGGACACAGGGAAAAACAGGTTACTGTGGACAGACCGATCAGATACGCGCGGCACGGGCTGTATTGCATATGTGGGAGGAACCCTGCATATCCGGCGATGCAGGCTCTGGAGCCGTGTTTTTTTCGGGCTGTACCTTAGGCTGCGTGTTCTGTCAGAATCATTCCATTGCAGCAGGGAGCGTGGGAAAAACAATTTCCACGGAACGGCTGGCAGAGATCTTTTTAGAACTTCAGGGCCAGAAGGCCTGGAATATCAATCTGGTGACGGCGGGGCATTATGCACCGCAGGTAGTCTGTGCACTGGAGCTTGCAAAAAAACAGGGACTGCGGATTCCAATCGTGTATAACACATCCGGCTACGAAAAAACAGAAACATTGCGGATGTTTGATGGTCTGGTGGATATTTATCTGCCGGATTTTAAATATCTGAGTGGGGAGCTTGCAAGGGTTTATTCTCATGCAGCAGATTATCCGCAGGTGGCAAAACTTGCGTTAAAGGAAATGGTACGGCAGGTGGGAAGCGCACAGTTTGAAATTGCATCCGGAGAAAAATCCGGGATGATCACGGATGAACTGTCTGTAGAAGTGGCTTATTCAGATGGAATGCGTGATGTTTCTGTAGGAAATTCAAGTGTTGGTGAAAAGGATGTTTTGGCTAACAGTGTTAACATCAGTGAAAATAATAATGTTGCTGAAAGCAGTGCTATTCTGGAGGATAATGTATGCTTTGGGGAAAATGAGCCTGATGATGGCGTTCTGGAGCGAATGCTGCGAGGCGTGGTAGTTCGGCATCTGGTACTTCCGGGGCATGTGGAAGAATCCAAGAATGTGATTCGCTATCTGTATGAGACATATGGGGATCAGATTTATATCAGCATTATGAACCAGTATACGCCGATAGCGGGAATTGAAGTACGGTATCCGGAACTTGGAAGAAAAATCACACCACAGGAATACGATGAAGTTGTGGATTATGCCATTGACATTGGTGTGGAAAATGGGTTTATCCAGGATGGGGAGACGGCGGAGGAGAGTTTTATACCGGAATTTGACATTTCCGGGATTTAGAAAATAGGTTATATATTATAGAGGACGAAATCAGAGAATCCTTCTGCAACCGCTAGTCACTCGCTACCCTCGTTTTGCTTCGGTTTTATCGCGCTCACTTCCAACTCCGATAAAAGCTGGTCGTTTCCCGCTCGCGCAAAACTCGCAAAACTCAGTCGCTTGCTAAATCGCTTGTTGCAGAAGGATTCTCTGATTTCGTCATTTCAGTAGCTATGAAATTAGTAACCTTTTCTGTATTGCCAGAGATGGCGGATAATTGCTAAGTACTTAAGATTCCTAATATCTTTATTTATAAATTGCGCATGCAACATAACAAATATTATGTCATTATCTTGTATGCATGTGTGGCACGTAGTGCCGTCGTGTAAATAAGAAAAATCTGGAAACGAAATCCGAGACAAGACGGTAGGGTGATTTTCGTTACCGCAGCGAGCATAGCCCGCTTCCGTGAGTGTGTCTGAGCACGCTGTTTTGCGTGCGAGTTCGCGGAAGGAGGCGGAGATAAGCGGCGCAGCGGAGGTAGAAAATCATCCGTGTCTTTCTGGATTTCGTTTCCAGATTTTTCGTTTACACAGACAAAGAAGAAGCTACTGCGTAACTACCGGCTGTTGACCATCTGCCGGCTGAGTCTGTGCCTGATCAGCTCCCTGATCAGTACTCTGTGTAGCAGCATCCGCCTGACCATCAGCTGCAGTACCATCCGCTGGCTGCTGTGCAGCATCCGTAGCATTTGCATCGGTCTGTCCGTCACTTGCAGCAGCATCGCCGTTTGCAGCATCTGTTGTGCCATCTGTTCCATCTGTAGTATCAGCCTGTGTCTGATCATCAGCAATGTATTCAGTAATATTTGCATGAGACAGTGTCTTGTTATCTGTAACATAAATAGCTGCACTCAGTGTAGTTTTGCTGGACGGAACATCTACTTTCTGTGTACCGGACTCGCCATGTGTTGTATAAATCGTGATGTTGTCATAGCTGTCAGAAATTTTGTACAGGATATCGGATTTTGCGATTTCATCACCGGATGCATCAGTAACGGTACAGCGCAGTTCTGTATTTCCCGGAATTGTGCACATTTCCAGATTGCCGTTTTCATCGGTAGTTCCTTCAAATAATTTTTCATTTCCATCATGGATTGCAATCGTTGCACCGGCAAGTTTCTGACCATCGGTGCCGTACCATCTTGTGTAAAGCTGCAGCTCACCGTCTGTCAGGGTTTCCTTTTCAGCAGAAAGTTCTGCGCCGGTGCTGACCTGTGTGTCCTGGTTTGGCAGATCAAAACTACATCCGTTTAATAAAAAGGCACCGCTGATTGTAAGGGCAGCGATCAGTGCCGCATATGTTTTCTTTTTCATGAGCTAAAACCTCTTTTCTTATACTATTTGCATGATTACTTATAGAATGATACAAAAATGTGAATATTTCAAGAAATTTTTATGAAAAAAAGAAAAATATTGATTTTTATATC